>DATMTK010000050.1:0-2112 GCA_035564755.1 Devosia sp.
CGCTCGCAGGCCGAGATGCTGTTCCAGAACCTCTGGGCCATCAACGAGGACGGCCTCGCGATCGCGCTGCATCACGGCTCGCTCGCGGTCGAACAGCGGCGCCGGGTCGAGAGCGCCATGGTGGCCGGCAGGCTGCAGGCGGTGGTGTGTACGTCGACCCTCGATCTCGGCATCGACTGGGGCGATGTCGATCTCGTCGTGCAGGTCGGCGCGCCCAAGGGGGCAAGCCGCATGCTGCAGCGCATCGGCCGCTCCAACCACCGCATGGATGAGCCGAGTAAGGCGATCTTCGTGCCCTCCAACCGCTTCGAGGTGCTCGAATGCGAGGCCGCGCTCGAAGCGGTGGAGAGGGGCGCGCAAGATAGCGAAGACCCAAGCCTCGGTGGTCTCGACGTGCTCGCCCAGCACACCCTCGGCATGGCCTGTGCCAGCCCGCTCGATCCCGTCGCGTTCCACGACGAGGTGCGCCGCGCCTGGCCCTATCGCGACCTGAGCTGGGAGAGCTTCGAGCGCGTCCTCGATTTCGTCGCGACCGGCGGCTACGCGCTACGCGCCTACGAGCGCTACGCCAAGCTGCGCAAGACCCCCGAGGGCCGGTTCCGCATTGCCAACCCGCAGGTCGCGCAGCAGTACCGGCTCAACGTCGGCACCATCGTCGAGGACCCGATGGTCAAGGTCCGCCTGGTGCGCAGCGGCGGCCACAAGACGGGGTCGGCCACCGGCCCGATCGGGCGTTACGGGCGTGTCCTCGGCGAGCTCGAGGAATACTTCATCGACCAGCTCGTGCGCGGCGACACCTTCGTGTTCGGCTCCGAGATCGTCGCCTATGAAGGCATGTTCGAGACCGAGGCCTATGTCTCCCGCTCCAACGCCACCGACCCGAAGATCCCGTCCTACATGGGCGGCAAATTTCCGCTCTCGACTTACCTCGCCGATGGTGTCCGCCGCATCCTGAGCGATCCGGACGCCTGGCAGAAGCTGCCCGAGCAGGTCGCCGACTGGCTGCGCCTGCAGCACGATGCCTCCGTCCTGCCGCCGCCCGACTCCATGCTGGTCGAGACCTTCCCCCGCGGCACGCTCAATTATCTTGTGTGCTATCCGTTCGAGGGTCGCCTCGCGCACCAGACGCTCGGCATGCTGCTGACCCGCCGGCTCGAACGCTCCCGCGCCCGCCCGCTCGGCTTCGTCGCCTCCGACTACGCGCTCGCCGTCTGGGGGCTCGGCGACTTCGGCGGCCTGATCCGCACCGGCCGCCTGTCGCTCGACGAGCTGTTCTCCGAGGAAATGCTCGGCGACGACCTCGAGGAGTGGCTGCACGAAAGCCAGCTCATGCGCCGCACCTTCCGCAACGCCGCGATCATCTCCGGCCTCATCGAGCGCCGCCATCCGGGCAAGGAGAAGACCGGCCGGCAGGTCACCGTCTCGTCCGACGTGATCTACGACGTCCTCTACGAGCACGAGCCCGACCACATCCTCATCCAGGCGACCCGCCGCGACGCCGCCCGCGGCCTGCTCGACATCGAGCGGCTGGGCGTGCTGCTGCGCCGCATCCGCCACAACATCACGCACAAGCCCCTCGACCGAATCTCCCCGCTCGCGGTACCGATTCTGCTCGATATCGGCAAAACGCCGATTTTCGGCGAGGCTCGCGAAGGCGCGATGGCCGACGCCGCCGACGAGTTGATGCGCGAGGCGATGGGCGAAGCGCCGAAGATCCCGAAACGGATCGTCGTGCCGCCGCCTCCGCCGCCGCAAAGGAGAGGGCGGAGCAATGAGCTGGGGCAGCGCGGCGCCCGCCGCCGCGCGGGCAAGTGAGGACTCCACGGTGCTCCTCCAGTTTGCCGGCCATACCTTCGAGCCACTGCTCTCGGGCGCCCTGTTCTGGCGCGCCGAGTCGATGCTGCTCGTCGCCGACCTGCATCTCGAGAAATTCTCGTCCTTCGCCCGCCGCGGCCAGATGCTGCCGCCCTACGACACCGGCCTTACCCTCAAGCGTCTCGAGCGCGACCTGGAACAGACCGGCGCCGCGCGCGTCGTCTCGCTCGGCGACAGCTTCCATCGCAGCGAAGGCACCCAGACCCTGCTCGATGCCGACCGGCTGCGGCTGATGGC
>DATMTK010000051.1:0-16847 GCA_035564755.1 Devosia sp.
CGCCGCGTCGCCGAGGCCGCCGCGCGCCTGGGCTACCGCCCGAACGCCAGCGCCCGCCGCCTCGCCACCGGCCGCGCCGGCGCTATCGGCATCGTCTATTCCTCGAGCGGCGGCTACGGCCCGCACACCAGCGAATTCCTCGGCGGCCTGGGCGCCCGGCTGGCGCAGGATGAGATCGACATGCTGATTTCGACCGTCGACGATGTCGACGACGAGCTCGCCACCTACCGCCGCGCCATCGCCAGCAAGAAGGTCGACGCCATCGTCCTCCATTCGCCCCGCCCCGACGATCCGCGCGCCGAACTGCTCGCCAGTCTGGGCTTCCCATTCATCTTCCACGGCCGCACCGCCCACGATACCACCCATGCCTGGCTGGACATCGACAACGCCGGCGCGTCCGCACGCGCGACGGACCACCTGATCGGGCTCGGCCATCGCGACATCGCCCTGCTCAATGGCCCGAAGGGACTGACCTTCGCCATCCATCGCGAGACCGGCTATCGCGAAGCGCTTGCCCGCCACGGCCTCGCTGCCAATCCGGCGCTGATCGCCAACGGCAATTTCACCGATGAAACGGGTTTCCGCCTGGCCCAGGCGATGCTCGAGCGCCGCCCGCGCCCCACGGCGTTCCTGGCCGGCTCGATGATGACGGCACTGGGTATTTTCCGCGCCATCCGCTCCGCCGGCCTGGTCCTCGGCAGGGACGTCTCGATGATCGCCCACGACGACGTCTTTCCCTATCTCAATGCCGATACGATGGTGCCGAAGATGTCGACGACGCGGTCGTCGATCCGTGCCGCAGGAACCCGCATCGCGGAATTGCTCACGCAGATGCTGGCCGGCAAGCCGGCGGGGGAAATTCATGAGCTCTGGCCGGTAGAAATGGTCCTTCGCGAATCGACCGGACCGAGGCTCTAGCGCTCGACTAACCGCGAGCGCGCGCCGATGCTCGTCGAACTGGAAGCCGAACTGTTGCTTCGGCACCCCCGACCCATCGAGCCCCCCGATCTGCCCGACGCCGTTTCTGGCGATGAAGCCGGTCTCATCGGTCGCGACACCGCAGGTCGACCGCAGGCTGGGCGCCGGTGATCGGCCTCTCCATGTCCATGGGTCGCGAGGCGCCGTATCAAAGCTGACTACCGCTATCAAGAAATATCGGCCAAGGTTGGAAGGGCTCTAAACGTTGTGGGACCATCGACACCGCACGCCAAAAAGCGCACTGTCACAATTGTCACAATCGGTTGGGGAGGTGACGCCGGCGGGGTGCCGGCAGGCAGGGAAAGCGTTGCTGCGTAGAGTGGGGGATGCGGCATCGTGCTGTCATCGACCCGTCATGCGGCGTCAATATCTGACGGGCGGCTTTCCGATCCTCCTTTTCGACAAGAAGCCGACAATCAAGGGAGACGTGCATGAACCTCAAATCCATCCTCGCCGGCTCGGCGTCGCTGGTCGTCCTGCTGGGCACCACCGCGACGGCCTATGCTGCGACTGATCTCAACGCGCTCTATGACGCTGCCAAGAAGGAAGGCCAGCTCACGGTCATCGCGCTGCCGCACGACTGGTGCGGATATGCGGCCGTGATCGACGGCTTCAAGAAGAAGTACCCGGGTATCACCATCAATGAGCTCAACCCGGACGCAGGTTCGGGCGATGAGATCCAGGCCATCAAGGCCAACCAGGGCAACACCGGCCCGCAGGCGCCTGACGTGATCGACGTCGGCCTGAGCTTCGGTCCGTCGTCCAAGACCGACAAGTTGATCCAGCCCTACAAGGTCTCGACCTGGGACTCGATCCCGGATTCGGCCAAGGATGCCGACGGCTACTGGTACGGCGACTACTACGGCGTGCTCTCGTTCCTGGTGAACGACGATATCGTCAAGACCCCGCCCAAGAGCTGGGCCGACCTCAAGAAGCCGGATTATGCCAACCAGTTTGCGCTGACCGGTGATCCGCGCGTCTCCAACCAGGCGATCCAGTCCGTCTATGCGGCGGGCCTCGCCTCCGGCGGCCAGCCGGGTGCGGATGCTGGCACCAAGGGCCTGCAGTTCTTCGCCGACCTCAACAAGGAAGGCAATTTCGTGCCGGTGATCGGCAAGGCCGCCCCGGTCGCCCAGGGAACGACGCCGATCGTGGTCAACTGGGACTACAATGCGCTGGCCTGGCGCGATGGCTTCCAGGGCAACCCGAAAGCAGAAGTGATCGTGCCGTCCGACGCCGTACTCGCCGGCGTCTATATCCAGGCGATCTCGGCTTATGCGCCGCACCTCAACGCCGCCAAGCTCTGGGAGGAGTATCTCTACTCCGACGAGGGCCAGTTGCTGTGGCTCGCCGGCTATTGCCACCCGATCCGCTTCAACGACCTCGCAAGCAGGAACGCCATCCCGGCTGACCTGCTGTCCAAGCTCCCCGACCCGGCGCTCTACGCCAAGGCGGTGTTCCCGACCCTCGATGAGCAGTCGGCGGCCAAGGACGTGATCACCAAGAACTGGGACTCCGTCGTCGGAGCCAATGTCCAGTAGCACGGACACAGCCAATTCCGGCGGCGCCGCTTCGGTCCAGACCGGAGCGGCGCCACTGCGTTCGCCGTTCGCCATGTTCTCGGGCATGCGCTGGGCCGACGTCGTTGGCGTCACGCCGTTCCTGCTCTTTGCCCTGCTGTTCCTCGTCGTCCCCACCTTCTACCTAGTGGTGAGCGCCTTCATCGGCCACGACGGCAGCTTCACCTTCCAGAACATCATCGATCTCGGCACGCCGACGATCATCTCCTCGTTCTGGATTTCGATCCGCATCTCGGTCGCGTCGGCGGCGTTGGGGGTGGTGTTCGGCCTCCTGATTGCCCTCGCCGTCATCCGCGGCCGCTTGCCCTCGAGCCTGCGTTCGACGCTGATGACGTTCTCGGGCGTCGCCAGCAATTTCGCCGGCATCCCGTTGGCCTTCGCCTTCCTCGCAACGCTCGGCCGGCTCGGACTCATCACGGCGCTGTTCAAGCTGTTCGGCTTCGACATCTATCGCGCTGGCTTCAACATCCTCAGTTTCTGGGGCCTGACGATCACCTACTGCTACTTCCAGATCCCGCTGATGATCCTGATCATCGCGCCGGCGATCGACGGCCTCAGGCGGGAATGGACCGAAGCGGCGGCGACGCTCGGCGCCTCCACCTTTCAGTTCTGGCGTTATGTCGGGCTGCCGATCCTGTGGCCTAACCTGCTCGGAACGCTGTCGCTGCTGTTCGCCAATGCCTTCGGCGCCATCGCCACCGCCTATGCGCTAACCGGCTCGTCGCTCAACATCGTGCCCATCGTGCTCTACGCGCAGATCCGTGGCGACGTGCTCAACAATCCCGGGCTGGGAGCGGCGCTGGCGCTCGGTATGATCGTCATCACCGCCTTCGCCAACATCATCTATCTTGTGATCCGCACCCGCGCCGAACGGTGGCTCAAATGAGACGCGGCAGGCTTTGGGCGTGGATCGTCTTCATTCTCGGCGCGGCCTATTTCCTGCTGCCGCTGATCGCCACGATCCAGTTCTCGCTGTCGATCCGGCGCGGCACGCTCAGCCTCGACGCCTATACCAACGTTCTGCAGTCGCCCGACTTCCAGCAGACGCTCGTCTACTCTTTTCTGGTCGGGATCGGCGCCATCGTGGTCGGCCTCCTGCTGGTGGTGCCCGCGGCCTATTTCGTGCGCCTCAGGGCCCCGCAACTACGCCCAATCATCGAGTTCGTGACCCTGCTGCCGCTGATCATCCCGCCGATCATCCTCGTGTTCGGCTACATCCGTATGTACAGTTCGAGCTCCATCCTGCCGCTGACCAACAGCAATATCGGCACCAATATCCTGCTGACGCTCGCCTATGTCGCGCTCGCCCTCCCTTACATGTACCGGGCCGTCGATACGGGCCTGCGCACCATCGACGTGCAGACGCTGACCGAGGCCGCCAATATCCTCGGCGCCAATACGATCACCATCATGGCCCGGGTGATCTTCCCCAACATCATCGTCGCGGTGCTGTCGGGTGCCTTCCTGACGCTGGCGATCGTCATCGGCGAGTTCACGATCGCGAGCCTCCTCAATCGCCCGGCGTTCGGCGTCTACATGCAGAATGTCGGTGCCAACCGCGCCTTCGAGCCGGCCGCCCTCGCCGTTATTTCCTTCGTCATCACCTGGGCCGCAATGGGCATGATCCAGTTGCTCGCGCGTTTCGCCCCCCGCACCGCCGCGCTTACGGACTGAACTATGGCTGAAGAATTTCTGCGTATCGAAAACCTGGTGAAGGCCTTTGGCGGCAACACCGTCGTCAAGCAGGTCAATCTGGCCTTCGACAGGGGCGAGTTCATCACCTTGCTGGGCCCGTCCGGATGCGGCAAGACGACGATCCTCAGAATGATTGCCGGCTTCGAACGCCCGACCTCGGGCTCCATCCATGTCGAGGGCAAGGACATCTCGCCGCTGCCGCCCAACCAGCGCAAGATCGGAATGGTGTTCCAGGCCTATGCGCTCTTTCCCAATATGAACGTCGAGGACAATGTCGGCTTCGGTCTAAGGATCGCCAATGTCCCCGTCGACGAACGCCGCGCCCGGGTCGACGAGATGCTGAAGCTGATCGGCCTGCCCGGCTACGGCAAGCGCTTCCCGTTCGAGATGTCCGGCGGTCAGCAGCAGCGCGTCGCCCTCGCCCGCGCGCTGGCGCCCAAGCCGCGGATGCTGCTACTCGATGAGCCACTATCGGCGCTCGACGCCAAGATCCGCGTCTCCTTGCGCCAGGAAATCCGCGCCATCCAGCGCGATCTGGGCATCACCACGATTTTCGTGACGCACGACCAGGAAGAAGCACTGTCGATCTCCGACCGCATCGTCGTGCTCAGCGCCGGCAATGTCGAGCAGTTTGGCACGCCGTTCGAGGTCTACAACAAGCCTGCCACCAGGTTCGTCGCCGGCTTCGTCGGCCAGCTCAATACGCTTAGCGGCACCGTGACCGATCCAGCGACGCGCGCCGTGGCGATCGACGGGCAGAACGTGACGCTGCCCAATTTGCCGAGCAACGCCAAGACAGGTGACCACGTCTCGCTGACCATGCGCCCCGAGGCGATCCAGCTCGCCAACGGCCACGTCCGCGACGTGGTGCTCGACGGCACGGTATCGGAGGTGAGCTTCCTCGGCTCCGTGATCCGGCTCAAGGTCAATCTCGGCCAGAACGCCATCCACCTCGACACCTTCAACGATCAGCACACCCCGCCGCCGGCGCACGATGAGAAGGTGCAGATAACGCTCTCGGGAAGCGACATCCTCGTCCTCGGCGAATAATGCTCAACATCCTGTTCATCACCGCCGATCAATGGCGGGGTGAGTGCCTGGGCGTTGCCGGCCATCCGGTCGTGAAGACGCCCAACGTCGACGCGCTCGCAGCGGAAGGGACGACCTTCCTCAGGCACTATTCCAACGCCGCCCCCTGCTCGCCGGCCCGCGCCTGCCTCTATACCGGGCTCTACCAGATGACCAATCGGGTGGTGCGCAACGGCTCGCCGCTAAGCGCCCGCTTCGACAATGTCGCGCTCGCCGCGCGCCGCGCCGGCTACGCTCCCACCTTGTTCGGCTACACCGACCAGTCGGCCGATCCGACCGTCGTGCCGCAAGGCGACCCGCGCCTGCTGACCTATGAGGGCGTGCTGCCGGGCTTCGATGTCCGCGTCCGGCTGCCCGAAGACGACCGGCCGTGGCTGAGCTGGTTGCAGCAACAAGGCCGAAGCTTCACCAGCAGCGCCCTTGCGCACCTGCCGGTCCGAGACGTCGGCAAGATCACTTCGGCGCCGCCGGCCTACAACAAGGACCAGACGCAGACCGCCTTCCTCGCCGGCGAGTTCGCCCGCTGGCTTGCCGAACAGGACCGGCCGTGGTTCGCGCATCTGAGCTTTTTGAGGCCGCATCCACCCTTCATCGTGCCCGAGCCCTACAACACGATGGTTTCGCCCGACGAGGTCGGAGGCTTCCGGCGTGCCTCTTCGGTGGCAGCGGAAGCTGCCGTCCATCCACTGGTCGATCTGGCGCTCAAAAGCACCCGGCTGTCGTCGTTCGTTCCCGGCGGCGACGGCCTCGTCGCCGATTTGACCGAGGCGCAGTTCCGCCAGATCAAGGCCACCTATTTCGGCATGATCGCCGAGGTCGACGACCAGCTCGGCCGCGTCTTCGCCGCGGTGCGCGCCGCCGGTCAATGGAACGACACTTTGATCGTCTTCACCTCCGACCACGCCGAGCTGATGGGAGACCATTACCTGCTCGGCAAGGGCGGCTATCACGACCAGAGCCAACACGTGCCGCTGGTCATCCGTGATCCGCTCCGGCCAGCTCGCGGCAGGACGGTCGAGGCCTTTACCGAGGCCGTCGACCTCTACCCCACGCTGCTCGAGGCGATGGGCGTTGCTCCTCTCCATGCCGGCGACGGCCGCTCGCTGTCGCCTTTCCTTAGCGAGAATGAACCGCCGGGCGGCTGGCGCGATGCGGCGCATTGGGAATTCGACATCCGCGACATCTCTGGCCAGGCCACCGAGACTGCCTTCGGCCTCGACTCAGTCTCACTGAGCATGGCGGTCGTCCGCACGGAGCGCTGGAAATACGTACACTTCGCCGCGATGCCGCCATTGCTGTTCGACCTCGTGGACGATCCGGACAATTTCCGCAACCTTGCCACCGATCCGGCCCACGCCGCCATTCGGGCCGAGATGGCGGAGCGCCTCCTGACCTGGCGCGCCAAGCACCTGGACCAGACCCTTGCGTTGCAGGAGCTGACGCCGCGCGGCATCGCCCGCGTTGCCGTCACCCGCTGACATGGACGAAGATATCCTTCCCCGACTCGACGCTGCGGTGCGCGGCTATCTCGAGCGCGTCGCCGGCCGAGGCGAGTATCTGTCGCTGCTGCGCTGGCAGATAGCGGCCGGACACCGCCTCGACCGGCGCACCACCCTGCCCGGCCATTTGACCACCAGCGCGTTGATCGTCTCGCCGGACATGCGGCAGGTCCTTCTGATCGACCACATCGTCATTGGCCGCTGGCTGCAGCCGGGCGGGCACTACGAGCCTGCGCCAAAATTCCACCTCTCGGCGTTGAGGGAGGCGGTCGAGGAAACCGGCCTGTCGGCCGTTGCGCTCCACCCGTGGCACCACGACCGTGACCTGCCTTTCGCCATCGACAGCCACGACGTTCCGGGCAACCCAAAATACGGCGAAGGTCCGCACGTCCACCACGATCTGCAATATCTGTTCACGGCTGACCCGCTGGCGCCGCTCCTGGCGCAGGCCGACGAGGTCTACGCGGCAGCCTGGATGCCCGTCGCAACGCTGGAGGCCATCGCGCCGCGCGTCCTGCCGCGGCTCGCACAGCTTGCGCTCTAGCGGCGACGCCGCGCCCTGCGCTAGTCTGCGCGGATGGACAACCCTTTCGTTTCGACCGAGTGGCTGGCGGCCCGCCTCGACGACCCTCACATCATCCCGGTCGACGCCAGTTGGTACCTCCCCACCGCCAAGCGCAATCCAGGCGCGGAATATCTCGCCGGACACATTCCCGGCGCGGTGTTCTTCGACATCGACGGCGTCGCCGACAAATCGAGCGGCCTGCCGCACATGCTGCTGCCGCCGGACGAATTCGGCCGCCAGGTCGGAGCCCTCGGCATCGGCGACGGCATGACGGTCGTGATCTACGATGAGGCGGGCCTGTTTTCCGCGCCCCGCGTCTGGTGGGAGTTCCTCACCATGGGCGCGCCGCAGATCCGCATTCTCGATGGCGGCGGTGCCAGATGGCGCGCCGAAGGCCGGCCGCTGGAGTCCGGTCCCTCCCGGCGCCCGCCGGCGACCTTCACCCCGCACTTCCATCCTGAGCTGGTGCGCGACTTCGACCAGGTCAAAGCCACCATCGTCGCCCAACGGCAGATCGCCGATGCGCGTCCCGCCGGGCGCTTCGCCGGACGCGATCCCGAACCGCGGGCCGGCCTCGCCTCCGGCCATATGCCCGGCGCGAAAAGCGTGCCGTCCAGCGAGCTTGTCGCCAACGGTCGAATGAAGGACGCCACCGAGCTCCGTGCGATTTTTGATCGTGCAGGGCTGAACCTGCTGCAGCCGGTCGTCACCAGTTGCGGCTCGGGCGTCACCGCCTCGACGCTAATGCTCGCGCTGAAGCTTGCCGGGGCGAACGACGTCGCCGTCTATGACGGCTCATGGGCGGAATGGGGCGGCCGCAAGGATGCCGACATCGTCAAGGATGTGTGAGCCCCGCGGCAAGCGCACATTGCTGTCGCGGTTTTCGGCGTCGCCGT
This sequence comes from Devosia sp., assembly GCA_035564755.1. Lineage (GTDB taxonomy): Bacteria > Pseudomonadota > Alphaproteobacteria > Rhizobiales > Devosiaceae > Devosia_A. Next base: position 8,303 of record DATMTK010000051.1, read on the forward strand.
ATCCGACTTTCACATATGGTCGGCCTGAGTAATCAGATACTCGCGCAGAGTTTGCGCGTCCAAGTCGGTGGAAAACGTCCGCCGAACTGCCGGTCGATTGTCGTCTTTTTGGCAGAAACGGCAGTCTTTTCAGCAACGCAGTCGCAAGGCGGCACCATCGTCAGGTTCTCTTCCAAACCGGGCCAAAAGCGGGTATGCTCGAAAACATATCTGATACGCGAGGGCCGATGGCACGCACGGGAAAATCAGGCGAGCGCGGCGATGGCGCGGCGCCGACGGCAACGGCGGTCGTTGCCGAGGCGCTCGCGCAAATGGTCCTGGGCGAGCTTGCCCCGGGAATGAGTTTGCCGAGTGAAGGCGATCTCGCCATCCGCTTCGAGGTCAGCCGCCTGACCGTTCGCGAAGCTGTGAAGATGCTCGCGGGGCGCGGCCTGCTCGACGTCGGCCGCGGTCGCCGCGCCATCGTGCGCGAGTCGAGTGGAGCGGCATTCTCGGACTTTCTCTCGCAGCTCATCAAGAACGACTCCAAGGGGCTGTTCGATCTCATCGAGCTCCGCATGTCGCTCGAGGAACAGTCCGCGACTCTGGCTGCGCGGCGCGCCACGCGCGCTGGTCTCGCAGCGCTGGAGACCGCCATGCAGGGCATGCGCGACGCCGCGGAAGCCGGCAAGGCCGGCCGCGACGTCGAAGGCTCGGAGCAGCTCTTCCACCAGCACGATGTGGGGTTTCACGAGGCCGTCGCCCTGTCGAGCGGCAACCGCCTGATCTCGTATTTGTTCGAAGCGATGGCCGCGCCATTGCGCCGCAGTTTTTATCTCAGCCGGCGTGGCCACGACATGCGGGGGCACACCGTCGACGACACCATCGCGGCCCATCTGGCCATCTTCGACGCGATCCGCGAAGGCAATCCCAAGGGCGCCGGCGCAGCCATGCGAGCGCACCTGGAAGACACCGAGCGCGATATTCGGATGGCGCTGAACGCGAGCCCCGGCGAGGCCACCGCGTGGGCGGCTGCGGCATCCGAACGCTAGCTGAGCGCTTGCACCGGCGGAAAGTTTGGCCGTAAGACTCGCGCCCATTCGGCGTGCCTTCGCCGTGGGACGACAGCGACAATGAGCAATCGGCAGGATCAGGGTGGGCGGCGGCTTGACGACGCCGCACGTGCGGGTTGGCTTTACTATGTCGCCGGCAACAACCAGGAAGAGATCGCGCGCAAGCTCAACGTCTCGCGTCAGACGGCGCAGCGCCTGGTCTCGCTCTCCGTCAGCGAAGGCCTGATCAAGGTCCGGCTCGATCATCCCATCGGCCGCTGCATGGAGCTCGCGGAAAAGCTCCGCCAGCGCTTCGCCCTCGACCTCGTCGAAGTCGTCCCGTCCGACCCGGACTCGTCCTCCACCGTTATCGGCGTGGCCCAGGCCGCCGCCGCCGAGATCGAACGCCGCCTGCGTTCACCCTCCCCCATCGTGATGGCGATCGGCACCGGGCGTACACTCAAGGCGGCGATCGAGCAGCTCTCGCCGATGGAAGCGTCGCAGCACAAGATCGTCTCACTCACCGGCAACATCGCGCCGGACGGCTCGGCCTCCTACTACAACGTCATCTTCAACATGGCCGACACCGTGAAGGCGCGCATGTTCCCCATGCCGCTGCCGGTGATCGCCTCTTCGCCCGAAGAGCGCGAAATGCTGTTGCGCCAGCCCATGGTCAAGGAGACCCTGGCGCTCGCCGCCCGGGCCGATATCACCTTCATCGGCATCGGCGATCTCGGACCCGATGCGCCGCTCTATCTCGACGGCTTCATCACCGAGCCAGAGCTCAAGGCCCTGCAGAAAGCCGGTGCGGTCGGCGAGATCGTCGGCTGGGCCTTCGACGCCCAGGGCCGCATGGTCGAAGGCCTCACCAACGACCGCGTGGCGAGTGCGCCGATGCCCTCGCGCGAGCAGTCGCTGGTCGTAGCACTTGCCATGGGCGAGAAAAAATTGCCCGGCGTCGTGGCCGCGTTGAATCGCCGTCTCGTTAACGGCCTGATGACCGACGAGCGGACCGCCACAAAATTGTTGGCCCGTAAATAAGCCACTGATTTCCCTGAAATTGTAATCGATTTCCACGTCTCGACGAGAAGCATACCTCGGTGAATCCGACCCGCGACCGCTTGACAGCTTTAACGATTTGATGAGTAATTGCCCACGATCGAAGCAAATGCTCGCTTCGACAAAGGGAGGACATCCATGAAATTTGTTCCGGTTTTCGCCGGCGCGCTCTTGCTTGGCGCAACGCTTGCCTCGTCGGCGTCCGCCGTTACCCTCACCATTGCGACGGTGAACAACGGCGACATGATCCGCATGCAGAAGCTGACGGACGACTTCACCAAGGCCAATCCCGACATCCAGCTGCAGTGGGTCACGCTCGAAGAGAACGTGTTGCGCCAGAAGGTGACCACCGACATCTCCACCAAAGGCGGCCAGTACGACATCATCACTATCGGCACCTACGAGGTTCCGATCTGGCAGAAGCAGAACTGGCTCGTGCCGCTCGACAACCTCGGCGCCGACTACGACGTCAATGACCTGCTGCCGCCCATCCGCAGCGGCCTCAGCGTCGACGGCAAGCTCTATGCCGCCCCGTTCTACGGCGAGAGCTCGATGGTCATGTACCGCAAGGATCTGATGGACAAGGCCGGGCTCAAGATGCCCGACGCGCCGACCTGGGACTTCATCCGCCAGGCCGCCGACAAGATGACCGACCGGGCCAATGGCATCAACGGCATCTGCCTGCGCGGCAAGGCCGGCTGGGGCGAGAACATGGCGTTCCTGACCGCCATGTCCAACTCCTTCGGCGCCCGCTGGTTCGACGAAAAGTGGAACGCGCAGTTCGACCAGCCCGAGTGGAAAGACACGCTGCAGTTCTACGTCGACATGATGAAGGCCGACGGTCCCGATGGCGCCTCCAACAACGGCTTCAACGAGAATCTCGCTCTGTTCCAGCAGGGCAAGTGCGGCATGTGGATCGACGCCACGGTCGCTGCCTCGTTCGTGACCGATCCGAAGGCCTCGACCGTCGCCGACAAGGTCGGTTTCGCGCTCGCCCCCGACAAGGGCCTGGGCAAGCGCGGTAACTGGCTGTGGTCGTGGGCGCTGGCCATCCCGGCCTCGAGCCAGAAGGTCGATGCGGCCGAGAAGTTCATCGCCTGGGCGACCGGCAAGCACTATCTCGACCTCGTCGCCAGCAAGGAGGGCTGGGCCAACGTTCCGCCCGGCACCAGAACCTCGCTCTACAGCAATCCCGACTACCAGAAGGCGGCACCCTTCGCCAAGATGACGCTCGACTCGATCAACTCGGCTGACCCGCAGCATCCGACCGTCAAGCCGGTCCCGTATGTGGGCGTGCAGTTCGTCGCGATCCCCGAGTTCGAGGGCCTGGGCACCGATGTCGGCCAGATCTTCTCGGCCGCCGTCGCCGGCCAGATCTCGGTCGATGACGCCCTCAAGCAGGCGCAGGACACCACCACCCGCGAAATGCAGAAGGCGGGCTATCTCTGATCCGGCTTGGCGGGCGGCAACTGGCAAACCAGTGCCGTCCGCCGGGTTGACCTCCCCGCAGGTCGGGGCTGCCCGGTCCCTCTAGCCGGACAGCCCCAAGTGCGGGCGCAGTGAGAGGACTGCGGACGATCATCTGATTTTTGCAGCTCGGCTGCTCGGCGTTATCGGGGAGGGAAGCGCCATGGCTACCCGTCAGACGCGCACGCTTGCGCGCTTCATGGTGGCACCGTCGGTCATCATCCTGTTCGTCTGGATGATCGTGCCGCTGGTCCTGACGCTCTGGTACTCGCTGCAGCGCTACAATCTGCTGCACCCGGACCGCGGCGGCTTCGTCTGGTTCCGCAACTACTACTTCTTCCTGACCGACCCCGACTTCGTCCAGGCCATCGGCAACACGCTGATCCTCGTGGTGGGGGTGCTCATGATCACCGTGGTCGGCGGCATCCTGCTGGCCCTGCTGCTCGACCAGCCGGTCTGGGGCCAGGGCATCGTCCGCCTCCTGGTGATCGCTCCGTTCTTTGTCATGCCCACCGTCTCGGCATTGGTGTGGAAGAATATGCTGATGCACCCGCAATATGGCATCCTTGCCGGCATCTGGTCCGCTTTCGGCATGCGGCCGGTTGCCTGGCTGACCGATTACCCGCTGTTTTCCGTGATCGTCATCACGGCCTGGGAATGGCTGCCGTTCGCGACGCTGATCCTGCTGACTGCGCTGCAGTCGCTCGATGAAGACCAGAAGGAAGCCTCCGAGATGGACGGCGCCAACTTCATCAACCGCTTCATCTACATCATCCTGCCGCACCTGGCGCGCGCCGTGACGGTCATCATCCTGATCGAGACGATCTTCCTGCTCGGCATCTTCGCGGAGATCTTCGTCACCACGCAGGGCGGCCCCGGTTCGGCCTCCACCAACCTGCCCTACCTGATCTATGTGCAGGCGCTGCTGAACTACGACGTGGGCGGGGCCTCGGCCGGCGGCGTCATTGCGGTGATCCTCGCCAACATCGTCGCGATCTTCCTGATCCGGATCGTCGGCAAGAACCTGGACGCGTGAGGGGGAAACGACATGGCACGCGAAGCAACCATCCAGCGCAAGATCACGGTGACCGCGGCCGCCTGGGTCGTCGCCCTGGTCATCTTCTTTCCGATCCTGTGGACGATCCTCACCAGCTTCAAGTCGGAGGGCGACGCGATCAACCTGTCGCACTTCTTCTCGACGCCATGGACCATCGACAGCTATTTCGAGGTGCAGAGCCGGTCGGACTACTTCCACCACTTCTTCAACTCGGTGATCATCTCGATCGGCTCGACCGTCCTGGCCCTGCTGTTCTCGATCCCCGCGGCCTGGTCGATGGCGTTCGCGCCGACCTCCCGGACCCGCGACCTCATGATGTGGATGCTCTCCACCAAGATGATGCCGGCCGTCGGCGTGCTGGTGCCGATCTACCTGATCTTCAAGACGCTCGGGCTGCTCGACAACGTCTGGGGCATCATGTCCATCCTGATGCTGATGAACCTGCCGATCGTGGTGTGGATGCTCTACACCTACTTCAAGGAAATCCCGGTCGACATCCTCGAAGCGGCCCGCATGGACGGCGCCACCCTCGGCAAGGAGCTGGTCTACGTGCTCGTGCCGATGGCGGTGCCGGGTATCGCCTCCACCATGCTGCTCAACATCATCCTGGCGTGGAACGAGGCGTTCTGGACGCTGAACCTCACCACCATCAACGCCGCGCCGCTCACCGCCTTCATCGCATCCTACTCGAGCCCCGAAGGGCTGTTCTGGGCCAAGCTCAGCGCCGCATCGACGCTCGCCATCGCACCCATCCTGGTGCTCGGCTGGATCAGCCAGCGGCAGCTCGTCCGTGGCCTGACCTTCGGCGCCGTGAAATAGGGGGAGACACCAAATGGGTTCCATTCAGCTTCAGCACGTCAACAAGTCCTTCGGCGCCCACGCCGTAATCCCCGACGCCAGCCTCGAGATCAAGGACGGCGAGTTCGTGGTCTTCGTCGGCCCCTCGGGCTGCGGCAAGTCCACGCTGCTGCGCCTCATCGCCGGGCTCGAAGACACAACCTCGGGCCAGATCCTGCTCGATGGCCAGGACATGACGGCCGCACCACCCGCCCGGCGCCAGCTTGCAATGGTGTTCCAGTCCTACGCGCTCTATCCGCATATGACGGTCGGCCAGAATATCGGCTTCCCGCTGAAGATGGCGGGCATGGACAAGGCGTCGATCGAAGGGAAAGTGAAAGAGGCCGCTGCTGTCCTCAACCTCACCAATTACCTCGACCGGCGCCCGCGCAACCTGAGCGGCGGGCAGCGCCAGCGTGTCGCCATCGGCCGGGCCATCGTCCGTCAGCCCAAGGCCTTCCTGTTCGACGAGCCGCTGAGCAATCTCGACGCGGCGCTTCGCGTCAACATGCGGCTCGAGATTTCCGAGCTGCACCAGCAGCTCAAGACCACCATGGTCTATGTGACGCACGACCAGGTCGAGGCCATGACCATGGCCGATCGCATCGTGGTGCTGAACGCCGGCAACATCGAGCAGTTCGGTTCGCCCATGGAGCTTTACCGGCACCCGGCCAACCGTTTTGTCGCCGGCTTCATCGGCTCGCCCAGGATGAACTTCATCGATGGACCGGAAGCCGCCAAACACAATGCAGCATCCATCGGCTTCCGGCCCGAGCATATCTCCGTCTCGACCACCTCGGGCAGCTGGCACGGCAGCGTCGGTGTCGCCGAGCATCTGGGGTCCGATACCTTCCTTCACGTCAATGTCGACGGCCTCGGCCTGATGACCGTGCGCACCGAAGGTGAAAAACAGTTGCATCACGGCGATGCGGTCTGGCTGACGCCCGATCCGCAGCGCGTCTATCGTTTCGACAAGGACGGCCGTTCGTTGGCCGCCGCGTGAGGAGGCCCGTTATGCCGATTGAGCTGAGCCGTGGTGCGTTCAAGGAATTGAGCGAGACCGCCGCAATCCCCTCTTATGATCCGGGCTCGCTCACGGCCGGCATTGTCCACATCGGCGTCGGCAACTTCCACCGCGCGCATCAGGCGGTCTATCTCGACGACCTCTTCAATCTTGGCCGCGACCACGACTGGGCGCTGGTCGGGGTCGGCGTTCGCCCCGCCGACGAGGCGATGCGCCAGAAGCTCATGGCGCAGGACTGGCTGACCACCGTCGTCGAGCAGGAGGCCGCGGCCTCGCACGCCCGTGTCACCGCGCCGATGATCGACCATCTCAAGGTCGGCGACGCGGCTGCCACCATTGCGCGCCTCGCCGATCCCGCGATCCGTATCGTCTCGCTGACCATCACCGAAGGCGGCTACTACATCGATCCGGCGACGCAACGCTTCGATCCGACGCATCCCGATATCGCCGCCGACGCCAAGGACCGACTGGCCGCACCCAAGACCGCCTTCGGCCTGATCCTCGCCGGCCTCAAGCGCCGCCGCGACGCCGGCACCAGGCCCTTCACCGTGATGAGCTGCGACAACATCCCGGGCAACGGCCACGTGACGCAGAATGCGGTCGTCGGCCTGGCCGAGCTCTTCGACCACGAATTCGCCGGCTGGGTCCGCAACAACGTCGCGTTCCCCAACGGCATGGTCGACCGCATCACTCCCGCGACCACGGACCGCGAGCGCGATCTCCTCGCCAAAGACTACGGCATCGCCGACAACTGGCCGGTGTTCTGCGAAAACTTCCGCCAGTGGGTGCTCGAGGACAATTTCCCCGCCGGCCGCCCCGCGCTCGAACGGGTCGGTGTCCAGTTCGTCAAGGACGTCGCACCCTTCGAGCACATGAAGATCCGCGTCCTCAATGGCGGCCATGCAGCCATTGCCTACCCTGCCGGCCTGCTCGACATCCACTTCGTGCACGAAGCCATGGCGAACCCGCTGATCCGCGGCTACCTCGAAAAACTCGAGCGCGAGGAGATCATCCCGATCGTGCCGCCGGTCCCTGACACGAGCCTCACCGACTACTATGAGCTGATCGAGCGCCGCTTCTCGAACCCCAAGATCGGCGACACCATCACCCGCCTCTGCCTCGATGGCTCCAACCGCCAGCCGAAATTCATCCTCCCCTCGGCCGCCGACCGGCTGAGGGCCGGCCAGTCCGTCGCCGGCCTTGCCCTCGTCTCCGCCTTCTGGTGCCGCTATTGCTACGGGGAGACCGATAGCGGCAAGGTCATCCCGCCCAACGACCCGAGCTGGAACCGCCTGAACCAGGAAGCCCGCCGCGCCAGGAGCGATCCGAAAGCCTGGCTCGGCATGACCGATATCTTCGGCGACCTCGCCCGCGATCCGGCTTACATCGCCGCCTTCTCACACGCGCTCGACACCATCTGGTCCATCGGCACGAAGGCGACGCTCGAAGCCTATCTCGTCGGGAAGCTCTAGCTTTCCGGCGGTGGGTCGGTAGGGTGACTTGGCCATGCCGCCCGCCTCTCCCGCCTCCCCCATCCGACTGATCATCTTCGACTGCGACGGCGTCCTCGTCGACAGCGAGCCGCTCGCCATGCGGGTGCTGCTGCGCGCCCTGGCGACCGCCGGTCTCGATGTTTCGACCGAAGCGGGCTTCCGCAACTATCTCGGCCGCAGCTTCTCCTCAATCGCGCAGAGCCTCGACGACCTGCATGGCCTGCGCCTCGACGACGCCGCCATCGAGGCCATGCGGCTCGACCTCTACGACACCTATCGCCGCGAGCTGAAGCCGATGGCCGGCCTGCTCGACGTGCTGCCCGAGCTCGGCCTGCCGTTCTGCGTCGCCTCGTCGAGCCAGATGGAGCGGATCCGCACCAGCCTCGACATCACAGGCCTCAGCGAAAACTTCCATCCGCGCATCTTCTCGGCGAGCATGGTCGGCCGCGGCAAGCCGGCGCCCGACCTCTTCCTCAAGGCCGCCGCGGACATGGGCGTCGAGCCTTTTGGCTGCCTCGTCGTCGAGGACAGTCCCGCCGGGATCATCGCCGCCAAGAAGGCCGGCATGCGCGTTTTC
>DATMTK010000052.1:0-6633 GCA_035564755.1 Devosia sp.
ATCACCTTCGAGACGCCGTGGCGCGGCACGCTCGGCGATCCGGAGGCCGGTGCCTACGCCACCACGACCGAGGGCAAGCCGCATTCCGGCCGCGAGCCGATCGACCTGCAGGGGCTGCTCGACGAGCTCGGGCCGTCCCCCAGGATAGAGGCGACGATGCCGGCCGGCACCCGCATCGGGCACGTCCACGTCCACGTCAATGACCTCTATCGCTCGATGGACTTTTATCGCGACGGCATCGGCTTCGGCGGCCTGTTCATCATCAAGCAGTTCGGCATGGGCGATGTCGGGCTCGACTACACGCCGCACACCATCGCGTTCAACATCTGGGCCGGCCCGAACGCCGCGCAGGCGCCGGCGGGGTCGGCGGGCCTGCGCTGGTTCACCGTCGTGCTGCCGGACGAGGCGACGCTGGGCGACGTGCGGGCGCGGCTGACGCATCATCATTACGCGTTCGCCGAGATCGGCGGCGGCATCGAAGCCCGCGATCCGTCGGGCAATCTCGTGCGGATCGTGACCGTGAACTAGCCGGACTACATGTCGATCATCTTCGGGAGCGCCGGCGTCACATCGACCGGCAGCTCCGCGGCACCCAGCAGGCGCGCCACGACTTCGGGCGACTCCTTGACCGTGTAGGCGGCGGCGGTGGTCTGCACCGCCGTGTCCTTCATGCCCTTGCGGACGGAGACGACGTATTCGGGGTTCACGAACACCGGGTTGTCGTCGGTGGTGAGCTTGACCAGTCGCATGGGGGCCTCCTGTGGGACGGCATGACTCCTGCGCCGAATCCGTTAACATGCCCCCCATGACCGATGCGGCCGATGTACTGAAATTCTGGTTCGAGGATCACGGCCAAGACGACTGGTTCGGGGCGAAGCCCGAATTCGACGCCGAGATCGTGGCGGCGTTCGCGGAGACGCATACGGCGCTGGCCCGCGGCGAAGGCTGGGCATGGCGCTCGACGCCCGCCGGCCGGCTGGCCGAGATCATCGTGCTCGACCAGTTCTCGCGACAGATTTATCGCGGCAAGGCGCAAGCCTTCGCGGCCGACCCGCTGGCGCTGGGGCTGGCCGAGGAGGCGGTGGGCGGCGGTCACCACAGCTTCCTCCCGATGCCGCAGCGCATGTTCGTGCTGCTGCCCTTCATGCACTCGGAATCGCCGCTGATTCAAAAGGAGTCGGTGCGGCTGCACACTGCGCTCGGCGACGCGGACATGCTCAAATATGCCGAGGGCCACGCCGACGTGATCCGGCGCTTCGGCCGCTTCCCCCGCCGCAATGCGGCGCTGGGCCGGGTGTCGACACCCGAGGAGGAGGCATACATGACCTCCGGTACAGGGATGTTCTAATCAATCCAGCAGCGTGTGTGGCACCAGCGCGCCGCGATGGCCGATGACGATGGCGGCGGTGGCATGGGCCATCGCCGCGGCCTCGAGCGGCGCGACGCCCTGCGCCCTTGCGGCGAGATAGGCGCCATTGAAGCTGTCGCCGGCGCCGGTGGGATCGACGCTCACAGCGCCCGGCTTTGGCGCGACCCAGCCGGCAGCCTCGCGCGAGGCGACATAGGCCGGCTCGCCGCCATTCTTGACCACGACCTCCTCGGCGCCCCAGCTCAGGTAGCGCTCGGCTACGGCTTGCGGCGAAGCATCGCCGAACACCGCCGCCTCGTCGGGGAACGTCGGCAGGACGACATCGGCAACGATCGCCGCCGCCGCGATGGTGGAGCACATGACGCGCGGACTGGTCCACAGCGCCGGGCGCTCGTTGGGATCGAAGGCGACGCGGGCGCCGGCCTGCCGCGCGAGGTGGATGGCCTCAATCAGCTTGCCGCGGCCGCGGGGCGGCAGGATGGCGAGGCTGATGCCCGAGAAGTAGACGACGTCGGCGCCGGCAACGGCCTGCTGCAGCGCCCCCGGCGTCTCGGCCATGAGCCGGGCCGCAGACTGTCCCCTCCAATAGGTGAAGTGGCGGTCACCGGCCTCCTGATGGATCAGATAGAGGCCCGGCCGGCGCCCCTCGACCTTCTGGATGTGGCCGGTGCCGATGCCGGCGTCGGCCATGAATTCGACCATCTGCTGCGAGTAGAGATCATCGCCGAGCGCCGTCACATAGTCGACGTCCCAGTCCTGCGGCAGGCGCGCCCGCGCATACCAGGCGGTGTTGAGCGTGTCGCCGGCATAGCCCAGCCGGTAGAGGCCGCTTCCGTCCTCCGACATCTCCACCATGCACTCGCCGACACTGACGAACCGCGGCATGTTGCTCCTTGAAACGCGAAGGGCGGCATTGCTGCCGCCCCTCTAACCGGTTGTGACAGAGGCGTCTACTTCTTGATGGTGATGCGCCCGTCGACCTTGGCGTCCACCGTCTTGTGTGCGGCGATGTAGTCGATGACGTCGGAGGCCATGAGGTGCGCGGCCTCCGCCGAGACCAGCGTCTTGCCCTTGCCCAGCGCCGTGTAGCCGTCGCCGCCGCCCAGCATGTAGTCGTTGGTTGCGACCTTGTAGGTCGCCGCCGGGTCGAGAGCCTTGCCGTTCACCATGACGTTCTGGACACGCGCCCCCGGCGCCTTGCTGAGATCGGCGACCACGGTCATGCCCGCGACCTGCGGGAAGCGACCGGCCACCTGTTCGACCTGGCTGAAGCCATTCTCGAGCGCCGCGAGCAGGTCGGCGCCGCTGATCTCGGCGACCACCGTCTTGTTGCCGAACGGCAGCTCGGTGAAGACGTCGCGGCGGGTGAGGGTGGTCCCCGCCGGATAGACCTTGTTGCCGCGGATGCCCCCGCCATTGGTGATGGCGACGTCGGCGCCCGTCTGCGCCTTGAGGGCATCGGCGATCAGGTCGCCCATGGCGCTTTCCTCGCCGCGCACCGTCGCCTCGCGGCTGTCGAGCTCGCCGGTGGCCGTGCCGATCTGCACGTCGAGATCGGCACTGAGCTTGGTCTTCAACTGGTCGACGATCTTCTGCGTATCGGGGTCGGGTGTCGCCGTCGCGGTATCCACGATGCGGAACTCCGGTTCCCACTTGACGCTGCGCTTCTTGTCGCCCGACGCCGGCGTGACGGTGACGTTGAGGTCGACGATCGGCAGGTAATTGGCCTCGGTCGAGGTTTCGACATAAGCCGAGATGCCGTCATAGCCCATGCGCAGGTCATGGTCGTGGCCGGAGACGATCAGGTCGAACTTGTGGCTGTCCTGCAGCGCATAGTCCTGCTGGTGCGCCGCGTGCACGACGGCGATCACGAGATCGGCGCCCGCATCGCGCGCCTTCTGCGCCGCATCGAGAGCGGTGGCGACGGTGGGGTCGAACTTCCAGTCCTTGGTGGTCGCGAGCGTCGGGGTCTGGTCGAGCTCGACCGGAACGAGGGCGACTTTCACCCCGGCGAAATCCTTCATCACCGTGTCATGGCCGACGCCGGGGACCGGCTTGCCGTCCGGACCTTCGACGTTGATGGCGGCCCAGGGATAGGCCGACTGCTTGACGCGGTCGAGGAACACCGCGGGGCCGAAGTCGAACTCGTGGTTGCCGGGCACGGCGAGGTCGAACGGCACGACGTTGGTGAGCTGGATGGTGTTGGCGCCCTGGTCGAGGCCGGAGAGCAGCGAGGGCGAGATCATGTCGCCGTCGAACAGATAGAGCGTGTTGGGGTTGGCAGCCTTCTCCGCCTTGGCCACGGCGTTGAGCCGGGCGAAGCCGCCGCGCACCTTGCCGCCATCGAAGGCGTAGATGTCACCGACCCCGACGATGGTGATCTTGACGCTGTCGGCGAGCGCCGGCGCGGAAAAGGCGGCCGGCGCCGAGACGCCGAGCAGGGCGGCGACGACGAGCCGCGGCAGGATGCTTTTCATTCAAATCTCCCCAATGAGCCCTTAACAGAGACAAGTTAAGCCGAGGACGGCGAAGGTTTCCAGCCCTGATGTTTAGCGGCGCCACATGGCGGGCGGACGACAGCGGGAAACGCGGGCAAACAGAAGCGCCCGGTGACCCGGTGCCTGGCGGATCTGACGTGAACGTCGACGCGAAAGCGCGGCGGTCCTAGGCTCGGCCGTCCATGGCCCGGTCGAAGATCTCCAGCGCCCGCGCTTTGGTCAGCTCGATGGGGTTGCCGCCGGCGGTGGGATCGACGACGGCCATGTCGCCGATGAGATCGCGTTTCGATCCGTCGACCTTGAAGTCGCGCAGCGTGTGCGGGACGTTGAGCTTCTGCCGCAGCGCCATGACGGTGTGGAGGAAGGCCTCGAAGCTCGGCGTCATGCCGCAATAGGCGGCGAGCCGGGCGATCTTGGCTTCGATCGCATCGCGGTTGACCACCAGCACATAGGGCATGAACACGGCGTTGGTCATGCCGTGATGCGTGTCGTAGAGCGCCCCGACCGGATGGCTCAGCGCATGGATGGCGCCAAGGCCTTTCTGGAACGCCGTCGCACCCATGGCGGCGGCGCTCATCATGTGGCCGCGCGCCTCGATGTCATTGGGGTTGGCGGCAACCTTGGGCAGGTTCTCGAACACCAGCCGCACCCCTTCGACCGCGATGCCGTCGGCGAGCGGATGGTAGCCCGGCGCACAATAGGCTTCGAGGCAATGCGCGAGAGCGTCAAAGCCGGTGCCGACGGTGATGAAATTGGGCATGCCGACGGTGAGCTCCGGGTCGACGATGACGATCTTCGGCATCATCAGCGGATGAAAGATCACCTTCTTGGTGTGCGTCGTCTCGTCGGTGATGACGCCGGCGCGGCCGACCTCCGAGCCGGTCCCGGCCGTGGTCGGCACGGCGATGATCGGCAAGATGCCCTTGGGGTCGGCGCGGGTCCACCAGTCGCCGATGTCCTCGAAGTCCCACATCGGCCGGGTCTGCCCGGCCATGAAGGCGATGACCTTGCCGACGTCGAGGCCCGAGCCGCCGCCGAAGGCGATGACGCCGTCATAGGCACCCTTGCGGAGGACCTCGATGCCGGAATTGACATTGGCCGAGATCGGGTTGGGTTTGACGTCGGCGAACACGCCCACGTCGAACCCCGCGTCCTTGAGGAGCTTCACCGTGTTCTGCGTTACCGGCAGGTTGACGAGCCCGGCGTCGGTGACGAGCAACGGCTTCTTGATGCCGGCGGCCCTGAGCGCGTCGGGCAGCTCGGCGATGCGGCCGGCACCGAAGCGCACCGAGGTGGGGTAGTTCCAGTTGGACTTGATGGCCATGCGTGATTTCTTTCGTGCTCTGGCCAGGTGAGGCGAAGGCCTGGCCAACCGCTGTGTTCAGACGATCTTGAAATGGTAGCTTTTGGGTTGCGTGAGGCTCTGGTAGCCGATCTCGCTCAGTGCCCCGCCCTTGCCGGTCTCCTTGACGCCGGTCCACACCAGCGCCGGATCGAGGTAGTCGCAGCGATTGGCATAGACGGTGCCGGTTTCGACCCGCGCCCCGATCCGGGCGGCGGCATCGAGATCGTCGGTCCAGATCGAGGCGGTAAGGCCGTAAGGACTGTCGTTCATCAGCGTCACGGCCTCGTCGTCATCGGCGACCTTCATGATGCCGATGACCGGGCCGAAACTCTCCTCGCGCATCACCGCCATCTGGTGGTTGACGTCGGTCAAGACCTCCGGGGCGAGGTAGGGCGAGCCGGCCTTGTCGTCCTTGTACCGGGTGTGGAGGTGCGCGGTTGCGCCCTTGCGCAGGGCCTCGGCGGTCTGCTCGCGCACGAGGTCGGCAAATTTCGGCGCCGCCATCGGCCCGACCACGGTGTCGGGATCGAGCGGGTTGCCGAGCGTCCAGCCCTTGCTGACCGCGACGAACCCCTCGACGAATTTGTCGTAGACGTCGCTGTGCACATAGATGCGCTCGACGCCGCAGCAGGACTGGCCCGAGTTGAAGAAACTGCCATCGACCAGGTTCTCGATTGCATGGTCGAGCTTGGCGTCAGGCCGCACATAGGCCGGGTCCTTGCCGCCGAGCTCGAGTCCGAGCGAGGCAAAGGTGCCCGCCGCGGCGCGCTCGATGCGCCTTCCACCTTCGACCGAGCCGGTGAAGTTGATGTGGTCAATGGCGCCCGACGCGATCACCCGCTCGGTATCGGCGTGCGACAGAACGAGGTTCTGGAAAAGACCCTCGGGCAGGCCGGCGGCTCGCATCGCGTCGGCGAAACGCTCGCCGACGAGCAGCGTCTGCGTCGCGTGCTTGAGGATCACGGCGTTGCCGGCCATCAGCGCCGGGACGATCGAATTGCAGGCGGTGAGGAACGGATAGTTCCAGGGCGCAATCACCATCACCGTGCCGAGCGGCTCGCGTCCGATCCAGCGCTTGAAGCCGGGCTTGTCGGGGCGGGGCGACGGCGCGAGGCTCTCTTCGGCGATGGCGATCATGTGGCGCGAGCGCTCCTCGAGCCCGCGCATCTCGTTCTTGTAGCGGACCGGCCGGCCCATCTGCCAGGCAAGCTCGGGCACGATCTCGTCGTTCTTCAAAAGGATCGCATCGACGAAATGGTCAAGGAACTTGGCGCGCTCCCGCACCGTGACCTCGCCCCACGCCTTGCGCGCCGCCTTGGCCCTGCTGAGCGCCGTTTCGATCTCGGCACCGCCGGCGACCGGCCGCTCGGCGTAAACGCTGCCGTCGACCGGCGAGATGATTTTGACCGTGTCGGTCATGG
>DATMTK010000053.1:0-3038 GCA_035564755.1 Devosia sp.
GTGCGGGCTGATCGCGGGCGGCGGCTACGACGGGCCGGGGCGCTCGCCCGACCGGGCGGACGCACTGGTGTGGGCGATGAGCGAGCTGCTGCTGGGGCGGCGGGGCGAGGCTAGCGTCAGGGGGTTGTGAGAGTGAGATCGCCTTCAGCACCTCCGATTAGAGGAATGCTTGCAATTTTGGCAGCGCGAATCATTATGCGTCGTCGGGGGCACCATGACGGCTGAGATTGCGATATTGAATAAAACTGCCATCGCTCTGGCAGCGGATAGCGCGGTAACAATTTCGGCGGGCAGCGATCAAAAGAAGGTGTACGATGTCCCCCGTCAGCGCCAGTGGCACAGATTTGAGGTTGTGATGTAAGGAGGATTTGGGCTTCGTCGTAGTGACGAAGGAACGAAGATGAAGCCCAAATCCTCCAATGCAAAATCGCCGGCCAAGGCCCACGCGGAAGCGGTGGTGAAGGACATTCGGCGGCAGACCCGCCGGCATTTCTCGGCCGAGGACAAGATCCGCATCGTGCTGGATGGCCTCCGCGGCGAGGACAGCATCGCCGAGCTGTGCCGCAAGGAAGGCATCGCTCAGAGCCTGTATTACACCTGGTCGAAGGAGTTCATGGAAGCCGGCAAGCGGCGTCTGGCCGGCGATACCGCTCGTGCCGCGACCACTGGTGAGGTGCAGGACCTTCGCCGCGAAGCCCGCGCGCTGAAGGAGTGCGTTGCCGACCTGACCCTTGAGAACCGTCTGCTGAAAAAAAGCATGATCGCGGATGGGGACGACGACGAATGAGGTACCCCGCATCCGAAAAGCTCGAGATCATCCGGATCGTCGAGCAGTCGCACCTGCCCGCCAAGCGGACGCTGGACCAGCTCGGCATCGCCCGCCGGACCTTCTACCGCTGGTATGATCGCTTCCTCGAAGGCGGGCCGGAGGCGCTGGAAGATCGACCATCGGCGCCGAGCCGGGTGTGGAATCGCATCGGTGACGACATACAGGCCCAGATCGTCGAGATGGCGCTGGAGCAGACGGATCTGTCACCGCGCGAGCTGGCCATTCGATTTACCGATGAACGCCAATACTTTGTATCCGAGGCCACGGTCTACCGCCTGCTCAAGGCCCATGACCTGATCACCAGTCCGGCCTATGTCGTGGTCAAGGCCGCCGATCAGTTCCACACCAAGACCACCCGGCCGAACGAGATGTGGCAGACCGACTTCACCTACTTCAAGATCATCGGGTGGGGCTGGATGTACCTGTCGACCGTGCTCGACGACTTCTCGCGCTACATCATCGCCTGGAAGCTGTGCACCAACATGCGCGCCGAGGACGTCACTGACACGCTGGACCTCGCCCTCGCGGCGTCCGGCTGCGATCACGCCACGGTGCTGCACAAGCCCAGGCTGCTCAGCGACAACGGCCCCTGCTACATCGCCGGCGACCTCGCCGAATACATCGAGGCCAACAAGATGAGCCATGTCCGCGGCGCTCCGATGCATCCCCAGACCCAGGGCAAGATCGAGCGCTGGCACCAGACCATGAAGAACCGCATCCTCTTGGAAAACTACTTCCTGCCCGGCGACCTCGCGGCCCAGATCGAGGCCTTCGTCGAGCACTACAATCACCGGCGCTATCATGAGAGCCTGAACAATGTGACGCCTGCCGACGCCTACTTCGGCAGGGCCAGCGCCATCATCGAACGAAGGGAAAGGATCAAGCGACAGACCATCGAGCATCGGCGCTTGCAGCACCGCAAGCTCGCCGCCTAACATCAACCCCCAGACGAGGCCCGCACTCCACTAATTTACGCCGCGATCTGCGCCAAATGTTCTGACGACGGACAGCTGGATCGTCGGATCGGTTCCTACCGGGGATTGGGTGGGCAACGCCGGCGCGCTGGCCGGCTGGACCGCCGACGGCTGGCGGTTCGTCGCCGCAGCCGAGGGGATGACGGTGTGGGTCGCCGATCGGGCGATTGCCGCGCGTTACGTCGGTGGCGCCTGGGTGGCGGGCAACCTCGCCGGGCAGCAAGTCTCAATCGAGGGGGTAAAGGTCGTCGGCGCGCAGGGCGCGGCCATTCTGGACCCCGCGGGCGGAACGACGATCGACGCCGAGGCGCGCGCAGCGATTGGCGCGATCCTCGCCGCACTGCGCGGGCACGGACTGATCGCCGGCTGAGCAAGTGGTTCGGATAGTTGCCTTTCGGCAACAGGCGCGGATTTTGTTTCGCTTGCGTGGAAACCTTCCTTTCTGTAGGGAGTTTGGGCTGTCCGTAGTGACAACTCAGAAAGGGGATTAAGATGCGGAAGCTTGCCGTCGCACTGGCACTTTCCACGACCGCACTGGTGACCACCGCGATCGCCACTCCCGCCGTAGCCCACGATCATTCGTGGTATGTCGGCGTCGAAGGCGGTCCGATGATCGTCGAAGACATCCATTATGATATTGGCAGCGTGAAGAGCGCCGACACCGTCAACAGCAAGTACGGTTACGACGTCGACGGCCATATGGGCTATGACTTCGGCGCCTTCCGGCTCGAGGCCGAGGTCGGCTATCGTCATGCCAATGTCGACACCTATTATTCGTCGGTGGCGACGCCGTATTACACCGGCAGCGGTCTGCTGGCGTCGGCGCCGGCCGGTGATTACCACCATGTCTCGGGCTCCAACTCGGCGCTCAGCTTCATGGTCAACGCGCTGCTCGATTTCGGGCCGGACGATGGCATCCAGGGCTTCGTCGGCGGTGGTGCCGGTGTCGCCCGCATCAAGGCGTCGAACTACGCGCTGACCAGCGGTGGGCCGTTCCTCGACGATTCGGATACCGTGTTCGCCTGGCAGGGCATCGCCGGCATCCGCGCGCCGATCAGCGATCATGTCGACATCTCGCTCAAGTATCGCTTCTTCAACGCCGACAACGTCAAAATGTACGACGTCAACGACACGCGGTACGAGGGCCGGTTCCGGTCGCACAGCATCCTGGGCGGCCTGACCTACAACTTCGGCGCACCGCCGCCGCCTCCGCCGCCTCCGCCGCCGCCTCCCCC
>DATMTK010000054.1:0-4800 GCA_035564755.1 Devosia sp.
TGCCGGAAACGCAGCCTATATGCGATCAACCGCGGCGTTTTGACAAGCCGACGACCCACCTAAGGAGACCACCATGTTTGTAACCGCCGCTCTCGCGCAGAGCACCGGTGCCCCCGCCGCTGGAACCGGCGGCATCAGCGACCTGCTGATCCAGTTCGCACCGATCCTGCTCCTGGTGGTGATTTTCTGGTTCCTGATCTTCCGGCCGCAGCAGAAGCGGGCGAAGGCGCAGCAGGCGATGCTGTCGTCGATTTCGCGCGGCGACACCGTCGTCACCTCCGGCGGCATCGTCGGCAAGGTGACCAAGTCGGTCGACGGCGAGGATCTCGAGGTCGAGATTGCCTCCGGCGTGCGTGTGAAGATGGCCCGCGGCAGCGTCACCGACGTGCGCAACAAGGCCAACCCGGTCAACGACAACAAAGCCGCCTGACCGGTCGAGCAGGGACGATATTCGAGCATGCTGCAGTTCACGCCGCTCCGCACCGCGATCATCCTTATCGTCGCCGTGCTGGGTATCGCCTTTGCGCTTCCCAATGCCTTCACCAAGGACCAGACGGCGCAGTGGCCGGGCTGGCTGCCGCACAACGGCATGACGCTTGGTCTCGACTTGCAGGGCGGCTCGTATCTGCTGCTGCAGGTCAACCAGAACTCGGTGATCCAGGACCGGCTGAAGTCGCTTCGCCGCGATGCCCGCGAGTTGCTCGCGGGCCAGAACGGGATCGGCAACATCATCACCACGACGGACAAGGGGCTCACCATCGAGCTCACCGATCCGACGCAGAAGGCGGCGGCGCAGACGGCGCTGCGGAAGTTGCAGACCGGCAGCGGCGTGCTCGGCCTGGGCGGCGTGCAGGAGCTGCAGTTCGGCGACACGCCGGACGGCAAGCTCACGGTGACGCTGACTGACGCGGGCATCAAGGACCGCATGTCGTCGCTGATCGCGCAGTCGATCGAAGTCATCCGCAAGCGCATCGACGAAGTGGGCACCACCGAGCCCATCATCCAGCGTCAGGGCGAAGACCGCGTGCTGGTGCAGGTGCCGGGCTTCAACGATTCTCAGCACCTCAAGGAGCTGATCTCGAAGACGGCGCGGCTCGAGTTCCATCTCGTCCATCCGACCGAGACGGCGGCGCAGGCCGAAGCCCAGGGCATTCCGGCCGGCTACGAGATCCTCCACAGCGCGCCCGACAGCGGCGGCGGCGACGAGCTGATCAACGAAAACGTCGAGCTCGGCGGCGAAGACCTGACCAATGCGCAGCCCGGCTTCGACCAGCAGACCGGCCGCTCGGTGGTGACGTTCAGTTTCAACACGCACGGCGCCATCGTCTTCGGCGACATCACCAGCAAGAATGTCGGCAAGCGTTTCGCCATCGTGCTGGACAACCAGGTGATCACGGCGCCGGTCATCCAGACGCCGATCACCGGCGGGACCGGGCAGATCACCGGCAATTTCACGCCGCAGTCGGCCAACGATCTGGCGGTGCTGCTCCGTGCCGGCGCGCTGCCGGCTACGCTCGACGTCGCCGAGGAACGGTCAGTCGGCCCGAGCCTGGGCGCGGACTCGATCAAGTCCGGCGTGACCTCGGGCATCGTGGCCGGCATCCTCGTCGTCGCCTTCATGGTGGTGGCGTACGGACTGTTCGGCTTTTTCGCCGACATCTCGCTGGTCCTGAACATCGTGTTGATCGTGGGGGCGTTGTCGCTGCTCGGTTCGACGCTGACGCTTCCGGGTATCGCCGGCATCGTGCTCACCATCGGCATGTCCGTGGACGCGAACGTGCTGATCTACGAGCGCATCCGAGAGGAACTGCGCTCGGGCAAATCGATCCTTGCGGCCATCGATGCCGGCTTCCGGCGCGCCTGGGGCACCATCATCGACAGCCATCTGACGCAGCTCATCGCGGCGACGGTGCTCTACTTCCTCGGCTCCGGCCCGGTGCAGGGCTTCGCCGTCACGCTGGCGCTCGGCATCCTGACGTCGCTGTTCACCTCCTACACAGTGACGCTCTATTTCGTCGGCCTGTGGTTCCGGATGCGGCGCCCCAAGACGATCAAGATTCAGGTGTTCCGGTTCATTCCCGACGGGACCAAGATTCCGTTCATGCGGATCTCGCGGTTTGCGATCATCTTCTCGATCGTAATCTCGATCCTCGCGATCGGCTCGGCCTTCACCAGGGGCTTCAACCTCGGCATCGACTTCATCGGCGGCTCGGCGATCGAGCTGCAGTATACCGGCCAGGGCGACGCCGACGTCGGCAAGATTCGCCAGACCCTCGATACGCTGAACCTGGGCGACGTGCAGGTGCAGAATTTCGGCACCGCCAAGGACGTGCTGGTGCGCGTGCAGACCCAGGCGGGCGGCGATGCGGCGCAGCAGGCGGCCGTCACCAAGGTTTCCGATGCGCTCAAGGGCCAGCAATACGATATCCGCCGCATCGAGACGGTGGGGCCGCAGGTCTCGAGCGAACTCACCACCAAGGGCGTGATCGCCGTGCTCATCGCGCTGGTCGCGATCCTGATCTATGTGTGGTTCCGCTTCGAGTGGCAGTTCGCGCTCGCCGCCATCACCACGACCACGCATGACGTGATCATGACGATCGGGCTGTTCTCGGTGGTCAGGCTCGAGCTCGACACCTCGTCGATCGCAGCGGTGCTGACGCTGGTGGGCCTCAGTCTCAACGAGACCGTGGTCATCTCCGACCGAATTCGTGAGAATTTGCGAAAATACAAGAAGATGTCGCTGCCCGAGCTGATCGATCTGTCGATCAACCAGACGATCGTGCGGACGTCGCTGACCCAGTTCACCATCCTCCTGGCGCTGTTCCCGCTGGTGTTTTTCGGGGGTGAATCGATCCGCGGCTTCACCATCGCCATGACATTCGGGTCGATCTTCGGCATGTACTCGTCGGTCTTTATCGGCGGCCCGATCCTGATCTATTTCGGGCTCAAGGCGCGCAACGAAGGGGCGGCCGACAGCAAGACCGCGAAGATTCCGAAGCGCGCCGACGGCGCCGCGGTCTAGTCGTTCGATGGCCGAGCCGGGGCAGGGCTTCTACCCGTACCAGGCGCTGATCGACGGCTATGGCAATGGCGGTTTCCGCTTTGCCGACATGAGTCATCGCGGCTCGCTGCTCTGCCTGACGACGGGCATGCATGCCTGGGACGTAAGCGCGCCGTCGGAGATCACCCGCGAGAATTTGCAGCCGGTATTCGACGCCGCCGACCAGATCGATGTTCTGCTGATCGGCCTCGGCAACAATATCGTGGGCTTCGACAAGGCGATCCGGCAGGCGCTGCGCGACCGCAAGGTGATCGTCGAGGCCATCGCGACCGGCGGGGCCGTGCGGACCTACAACATTCTGTTGGGCGAGAGCCGGGCGGTCGGGGCGGCGCTGATCGCGGTCGACAACATCAAGTGACGCCCGATAGCCTCGCCTACGCGACCGAGGAGCTGCGGCGCGCCGATCGCGACCGCTATTTCGCGACGCTGGTGTTGCCGGCCAGGGCCCGCGAGGCGATGACGGCGCTCTACGCCTTCAACGCCGATATCGCCTCGGTGCGCGAGCGGGCGCGCGAGCCGGCGGCCGGCGAGATCCGGCTGCAGTGGTGGGCCGATGCGCTTACCGGCGAGGAGCATGGGGCTGTGCGGGCCAATCCGCTGGCGGATGCGCTGCTTGCGACGATCGCCGAGTATGGTTTGCCGACGCCACCGCTGACCCGGCTGATCGCGGCGCGGCGGTTCGATCTCTACCACGATCCGATGCCCGATATTGCGACGTTCGAGGGCTATGCCGGGGAGACGGTGTCGGCGCTCTACCAACTGGGTGCGATGATCCTCAATGGCGGCAGTCCGATCGAGGGCGGCGATGCTGCCGGCCATCTCGGCGTCGCGCATGCGCTGATCGGGCACCTCAGGGCGTTCGGCTACAATGCCAGCCAGGGCCGCATCGTCCTGCCTCGGGATGTATTCGCGATCTGCGGCGTCACGGAGGGCGAGGTCCTCGCCGGGCAGGCAAGCGAGGGGCTCGCAATCGCGCTGACGCGGCTGAGCGATATGGCGCACGAGCACCTGGAGACGGCGGACAACGCGATCAGGAAACTGCCACGCGAATTGCGGGCGGTGTTCGCGCCGGCGGCTGTGCTGCGAGGGCAACTTCGCCGCATCGAGGTTGAGACGCCGTTCCAGTCACAGCCGGATCTGGCGGACTGGCAGAAGATCGCGGCGTTGGCCTGGTGGCGCCTGCGCAATAATTGAGGGAAATTGCCGCTGCAACGCCGCTATTGCCGACGATCGTATCGGGCAGGAACAGCGGAGGTCAGCATGTCCGGCAGCGTCGAAAAAGTGATCCATGTCATCTTGATCAGCGGATTCGTGGCCGTCGACTGGCTGTTCTTTCACGATCTGTTCAAGCCCGGCGAGGGCACCAGCCCGGTGCAGCTGCTTGTCGGGCTATTGAGCATGCTCGTGTTCGCCACGTCGGCCGCTGCGATCGTCAGGCCGCGCCCGAGCCGCCCCGCCTGACTCTAGGCCCAGGGGCGGATGGCCTCGAGCGCCCGCTCGCTCATCGCCTTGCGTTTGGCAATGGCCTTGTCGGCGCCGCGCCAGCGGGACGCGCCCTCCGGGCGCTTGATGGTCACGGGCGGCAGCAGGCCGAAATTGACGTTCATCGGCTGGAAGCTGCGGGGGCCGGGCGCGCCGTCGGCAGCGAGGTGGCCGCCGAGGATGTGGTCGAACAATGCGCCGAGAGCGGTGGTAGGGGTGGGGGCCTCGACGACTTCGCCGCGCGCCGTAGCCGCGGC
>DATMTK010000055.1:0-9924 GCA_035564755.1 Devosia sp.
GCCTGCTCGGCGTCACCCAACAGCTCGATCAGGCCCTCCTGCTCCTCGAGCTCGTCGAACAGCCGCCGCATGCGGCTCAGCTCCTCGGACTCCATGGCGTCGTTGAGGAGGTTGGAGCGGCCGCGCACGATCACCGTCGGCGCCTGCGTGGAATTGCCCTCGCTGAGCGTCGCGAGCCCGGTTTCGACGAGGCGCTGCGTCAGTTCGTCGAGCTCGGCGATGCGCTCGGCCCGCTGCCGGGTGACTTCGGTCCGCGCTTCCGCCAGCGTCCGGCCCACGGCGATATTGGCCAGATAGTTGGAGGCCTGGGTCAGCGCCGAGTTGGTGAGCCCGGGCGGCAATTGCACGACGCGGTTTTCGACCGTGCCGTTCTCGCCCACGAGGATCGCCATCGCCTGGTTGGGGTCGAGCCGCACGAATTCGATGTGCCGCAGCACCATGTCGGCCTTGGTGGCGATGACGAGGCCGGCGCCGTGGCTGAGGCCGCTGAGCAGGGTCGAGGCTTCGGTGAGGAGATCCTCGAGATTGCCCGACTGCCCCTGGATCTGCCGCGAAATCTGCTGGCGCTCGCCTTCGTCGACCGCGCCGACCTCGAGCATGGCGTCGACGAAAAACCTCAGCCCCTGCTGTGTGGGCTGCCGGCCGGCCGAGGTGTGCGGCGCAACGATCAGCCCGAGATCCTCGAGATCGGCCATGACATTGCGGACCGAAGCGGGACTGAGGCCGACCGAGAGCATGCGGCTCAGATCGCGCGAGCCGACCGGCGTGCCGGTCGCCAGATAGCGCTCGACGATCTTTCGGAAGATGTCCTGGCTGCGTGTGTTGAGCTGCTTGAGGAAATCCTCGGGAACGTTCGGCATGGGCGTTGCAGGCGCCTTTCGCTCAAATTGCACCTGTAACCATCTAGGCAAAAACGCCGGTCGATGAAAGGCGGCACCGGGTTGTCCGCCCCACGGGTCAGGGTTAAGAGGCGGTTAACGTTCCATGGTCCTGAGAGAATCGATGCGCCCGTCCGGCCGCAACCCCGAGCAGATGCGTGCCGTGAAAATCGAGCGCAACGTGGCCCAGAAGGCCGAAGGAAGCTGTCTCATCAGCTTCGGCAACACCAAGGTCCACGTCACCGCCTCGGTGGAAACCAGCCTGCCGAGCTGGCGGCGCGGTTCCGGCCTTGGCTGGGTCACCGCCGAATACGGCATGCTGCCGCGCTCGACCGGCAGCCGCACCAAGCGCGAGGCGGCGGCCGGCAAGCAGTCGGGCCGCACCCAGGAAATCCAGCGGCTGATCGGCCGGTCCCTGCGCGCCGTGGTCGACATGCACGCGCTCGGCGAGAACCAGATCACGCTCGACTGCGACGTGCTCGAGGCCGATGGCGGCACCCGCACCGCCTCGATCACCGGCGCTTACATCGCGATGTACGACGCCATCCAGTGGCTCAAGGCCCGTTCGCTGACCCGCGGCGAGCCGCTGCGCGATTCCGTCGCCGCGATCAGTTGCGGCATCTATCGCGGCACCCCGGTGCTCGACCTCGATTATCTCGAGGACGTCGAAGCCGAGACCGACGCCAATTTCGTTCTGACCGGCGCGGGCAAATTCGTCGAGATCCAGGGCACCGCCGAGCAGACCCCGTTCAGCCGCGAGGAACTGGCGACGCTGATGGGGCTGGCCGAGAGCGGCATCGCCGAGCTGACGGCGCTGCAGAAGCAGGCGCTCAATGGGTAATATCCCCCGCCTCAAGCGCGGCGAAAAACTGCTGATTGCAACGCACAATGCCGGCAAGCTGGCGGAGTTTCGCGAGCTGTTCTCGCCGCTCGGGATCGTCCTGATCTCGGCCAAGGATCTCGGCCTGCCCGAGCCGGAGGAAACCGGAACGACGTTCGTCGAGAACGCGCGGCTGAAGGCGCATGCCGCCGCCAAGGCCGCCAACATGGTGGCGCTCGCCGACGATTCCGGCCTCTGCGTCGATGCGCTCGATGGTGAACCGGGCGTTTATACCGCCGACTGGGCGGCGACGCCGAACGGCCGCGACTACCAGATGGCGATGCGCCGCGTCGAAGACCGGCTGCAGGCGATCGGCGCCAATTCGCCCGGCCTGCGCAAGGGCTCGTTCAATGCCACGCTCTGCCTCGCGGCGCCGGACGGCCGCGACGACCTCTATGTCGGCCAGGTCAGCGGCACCATGGTGTGGCCGCCGCGCGGCGACAAAGGCTTCGGGTTCGATCCGATGTTCATGCCCGACGGCTTCGACATCACCTTCGGCGAGATGCCGAGTTCGGACAAGCACAGCTGGGCACCGGGACAGGTTGGGCTCAGCCACCGCGCCCGGGCGTTCGCCAAGTTCGTGGAGGGCGCCCTTGAGCTCTCCTAAGAATATCCTCTCGATCCAGTCGGAGGTCGTCACCGGCCATGTCGGCAACGCCGCAGCGCGCTTCGCGCTGCAGCGGCTGGGCCACGAAGCCTGGGGCGTGCCGACGGTGATCCTGAGCTCGCATGCCGGGCACGCCGGCTTTGCCGGCGAGGCGACATCGCCGGCGCTGCTGCGTAAGCTGCTCGAGGCGCTCAGCACGCAGGGCCGGCTCGCCATCGCCGATGGCGTGCTGACCGGCTATCTCGGCTCGGCCGAGCAGGCGCCGGTCGTCGCCGAGGCCGTCGCCCGCACCAAGGCCTTCGACAGAACGACACTCTATTGCATGGACCCGGCCTTCGGCGACGATGGCCGCGTCTATGCTCGGCCCGGCGTGGCCGAAGCGATGCGCGACACGCTGCTGCCGCTGGCCGATATCGTCACGCCCAACGCTTTCGAGCTGTCGGTTCTCTCGGGCCTGCCGATCACCGACACGGGCAGCGCCGTCGCTGCGGCCGAAGCCCTGAAGCGGCCGATCGTGGTGGTGACCTCGGTACCGGTACCCGATGGGCTCGGCACGCTGCTGGTCGCTGCCGACACCGCGCTGCTCGCAACAACGCCGAAGCTTGAACAGCCGCCGCGCGGTGCCGGGGACCTCATCGCCGCGCTGCTGTTCGGCCACATGGTTGCGGGCCGCTCGGTCGGCGAAGCGCTGGAGCGGGCGGTGCTCTCGACCTATCGCGTGCTCGAGGCCAGCGCCGGCCAGCCCGAGATGGCGCTCATCGCCGAGCAGGAGGCGCTGAGCGCTCCCTCGCGGCTCGAGAGTTTCCGCCTCGACACTCTTGCCGTCGGAGCCCGTGCCCATGGCTGACGAGCGTGGCAACGGCCTCTTCGGCGTCTATGTGCACTGGCCGTTCTGCATGGCCAAATGCCCCTATTGCGACTTCAACAGCCACGTCCACCGTGGGGCGTTCGACGAGGCCGCTTACGTCGAAGCCTACACGCGGGAGATTGCGCACTTCGCCGCGCAGACGCAGGGCCGCACGGTGCAGTCGATCTTTTTCGGCGGCGGCACGCCGTCGCTGATGGACCCGCGCTCGGTGGCGTCGATCCTCGATGCCATCGCGGCGCACTGGAGCGTCGCTCCAAAGGCCGAGATCACGCTCGAGGCCAACCCGACCTCGGTCGAGGCCGACCGCTTCCGAGGCTACAAGGCCGCCGGCGTCAACCGCGTCTCGCTCGGTGTGCAGTCGTTGCGCGAGGGGCCGCTGGCCGAGCTCGGCCGCCGCCACACGGTGGACGAAGCGATCCGTGCCGTGCGCCTTGCGCAATCGATCTTCCCGCGTTCGAGCTTCGACCTCATCTATGCCCGGCCCAAGCAGACGCTCAGCGATTGGGAGGATGAGCTCAAGGAAGCGCTGTGGCTGGCGCAAGGGCACCTGTCGCTCTACCAGCTCACCATCGAGATGGGCACGCGCTACTTCGATTTGTGGAGCAACGGCAAGCTCAAGATGCCCGACGAGGAGTTGAGCGCCGATTTCTACGAGCTGACGCAGGACCTGACGCGCGACGCGGGCCTGCCGGCCTACGAGATCTCCAATCACGCCCGGCCGGGGCAGGAATCGATCCACAACCTCATCTACTGGCGCTACGGCGAATATGCCGGCATCGGGCCGGGCGCGCATGGGCGCCTGCTGATCGACGGGCAGCGGCACGCCACCGCCATGGAGAAGCTGCCCTTCGAGTGGCAGAAGCGCGTGAGCGCCCGCGGCCACGGCATGACGACCGACGACATCCTGAGCTGGGAAGAAGAGGGCGACGAGCTGCTGGTGATGGGCCTCCGTCTGCGCGAAGGCATCGACCCGCGCCGCTTCGCCACCCTCAGCGGCCGGCAGATCAGTGCGCACCAGATCGCCGAGCTCAAAAAGATCGGCTTCGTCGAGACCCTGCCCAACGGCAACCTCCGCGTCACCGACAAGGGCTGGCCGGTGCTCGACGCGGTCGTCGCGGACCTCGCGGCTTAGGCTATACTCGCCTCATATTTTCAATTGCTTGAAAAAGTGTACACTTTTGTGTATATGAGGCGGGATTGGAATTTGAATGGGACGAGGACAAGCGACGGTCGGTGCTCATTGAGCGAAATGTCGACCTGCGTGAAGCCGCCCTCATATTCGAAGGACCGGTAATTACCGAGCTGGATGGGCGGCATGACTATGGCGAGCTGCGATGGATTTCGCTTGGGCTTGTCGATGGCAAGGCGTTCGTCGTCGTTCACACCGAGCGAAGAGACGGCGTGATCCGTCTCATCACTGCCTGGCAAGGAGGCAGAAGTGGCAAGAGAAGATATCAGGCGAGCTTCGCTAGCTGAGTTGCGGCAAATGAAGGATGACGGACTGCTCGATACCGATTTGCCCGAAATGGAAGGCCCGCCCCCAGGCGAGGAATTGCCCGCGGACTTCTGGGATAACGCCAAAATCGTCTTCCCCAAAGAGCCACGGTCGGTTCACCTGAAACTGGATCCGGACGTGTTCGATTACTTCAAGCGGCAGGGCAAGGGCCACCTCACGCGCATGCAGGAAGTGCTGCGCGCTTACGTCAACGCGCAGCGTGGGTCACGCCGCTAAAGCTTCGGCCCGTCGACCACCACGGCGCCGCCGGGCTGCACTTTCTTGATCACCAGGCCGTATTCGCTGCGGCCGTCGGCAAGGAAGCGGAAGACGCCGTCGCGGCCATTGAAGCCGCCGGCCGAGGTGAGCAGCGTGCGGTCGTATCTCGGCGTCGCCAGCGCCAGCGTCGAGGCGTTGGCGAGGATGACGGCGGTATAGGCGATGGTGACCAGCGGATGCGGCGTGGCGCCGAAGCGCTGCTGGTATTGCGGCAGGATGGCTTGGTAGCCGGTATCGTCGAGCGCCGGATAGATGGCGCCGGTCAGCGCCGGCGCCGCGAGGATCTGCGGATCGCCGTTCCAGTCGGCCGAGCCGATGATCAAGAGGTCGGCCGGATCGACCTTGGCCTGCGCCAGAAGGCCGGCAATGACAGGCGCGCTGGCGCGGTCGGGCAGGAACAGCGCATCGACCTGCCCGGCGGTCAGCGTCGGCAGCAGCCGATTGACGGCATCCTGCGCCTCGCCCTCGGAGGCGAAGGTGTAA
The DNA here is from genome assembly GCA_035564755.1 of Devosia sp. Classification (GTDB taxonomy): domain Bacteria; phylum Pseudomonadota; class Alphaproteobacteria; order Rhizobiales; family Devosiaceae; genus Devosia_A. Next base: position 5,491 of record DATMTK010000055.1, read on the forward strand.
AGGCCCACGACGCGCAGCCCCAGGTCGGAGGCGGCCTGGGTGAACGCGGTCTGCTGCACCTGTCCGGCGCTGCTGGTCGGAAACAGGCCGGCGAACGCTTTGCGTCCCTGCGCCCTGGCGTAGCCGAGCGACCGATGCGTTTCGCTCCCCGGCAGCACGTTGAGCAGGTAGACGCCCGGCTGTGCGGCGCCGGGATTGTTGGAAAAGGCGATGACGTTGATGCCCGCCGAGCGGGTGACGCCGGCCACTGCGCCCACCTGGTCCGACAGCAGCGGCCCAAGAATCAGCGACGCTCCTTCGCTCACCGCCTGGCTCGCCGCCTGTGCCGCGCCCTGCGCCGTGGTGCCGGTGTCCTTGATGGTCAGGGTGATGTTGTCCTTCATGCTCGGGCTCGAGCCGATGAATTCCATCGCGAGCTGCGCGCCGTTGGCCATCGAGCTACCGACCGCGGTGAGGCTTGGATCGCCACTCAGCGGCAGCAGCATCGCCACCTGCACCGGCCCGGTCCCGAAGCTCTGGCCCTGCGGGGCCGCAGGGGCCTGCGGCCCGGTGATCGGGCTCAGCATGTTGGAGAAATTGAGGTCGCCCGCGCTACAGCCGCTCAAGGTGAACAGCGACAGCCCGCCCAGCAGCGCCCGACGGCGCGTGATTTCGGCAAATCCGTTGGTGACCCGAATCCCTGCTGCCTCCCACCCCGCTCTTTCTATACAAAGGCCGGGAGCCTGCTTAAAGACGGAAATACTCCCAAGACACACCGAGGACGTTTGGTGGACGCGCGCCGCTATTTCATCGCCGGCACTGAATTTCAGGCGCCGGAGCTGGCGCCGGGCCTCCATGTCGTGGCGACGCCGATCGGCAATTTGCGCGACATGACGCTGCGTGGGCTCGAGACCCTGGCCGCGGCCGACGTGATCTACTGCGAGGACACGCGGACCAGCGCCAGGCTCTGCGAGCATTTCGGCATCGGCACGCCGCGCAAGGCGCTGCACGAGCACAATGAGCGCGCGCTGATCGGCACCATCCTCGAGGACCTGCGGCGCGGCGGCCGCGTGGCGCTGATCTCCGACGCCGGCACGCCGCTCCTCAGCGATCCGGGCTTTCCGCTGGTGCGCGCCGCACGCGAGGACGGGTTGCCGGTGTTCGCGGCGCCGGGCGCCTCGGCGCTGCTGAGTGCGCTGGCCGTGGCCGGCCTGCCGACCGATGCCTTTAGCTTTTTCGGCTTCCTGCCGTCCAAAACCGAGGGGCGCGAGAAGGCGCTGCGCGACCTCGCGGCGCGCACCGAGACGCTGGTGTTCTACGAGTCGCCGCGGCGGCTGGCCGAAAGCCTGGGCGCGATGGCCAAAGTCTTCGGCGCCGAGCGCGGCGGCGTCGTGGCGCTGGAGTTGACCAAGAAGTTCGAGCGCAGCTTCCGCGGACCGTTGGGCGATCTGGCGCAGCAGTTCGGCGAGGCCGAAACCAAGGGCGAAGCGGTGATCCTCGTCGCCGGCGCCGCGCACGCCGAGGCCGATCCGGATGAATGGCGCGCGGCCCTCGCCGAGGCGATGACCGAGCACCCGCTGCGCGCCGCGGTGGATGCCGTGGCCGCCCGCTTCGGGCTCAAGCGCAAGGAGGTTTACGATGCCGCCCTCGCCCTCAAGGCGCAGGACTAGGTCGCCCGTCGAGTTCCGCAAATTCGCCGAGGGCGCTGGGCGCCGCGGCGAATGGTGGGCCGGCCTGTTCCTGCAGCTCCACGGCTTCCGCATCGTGGCGCAGCGGGTGAAGACGCCGGTCGGCGAGATCGACCTGATCGCCCGGCGCGGCCGGCTCACCGTGTTCGTCGAGGTGAAATCGCGCAGCTTCTCGCACCAGGAGGATGAGGCGCTCGCCGCCGTGAACCGGCGGAGGATCGTGCGGGCGGCGCAGCTCTGGCTCGGCCGCCATCCCGAGGCGATGGCCGGCGAAATCCGCTTCGACGTGATTTTCCTTGCGCCGTTCGCGTGGCCGCGCCATCTGAAGGGCGCTTTCGACGCGACGGGGGTGTGAACCCGTCCCCTCCGCAAGGTCATCCCCGCGTAAGCGGGGACCTCTGTTTATGGCGCCGCGAACGAAGGCAACGGAGGTTCCCGCTTGCGCGGGAATGACTCCGTGGGTTTGACAGAATTTGGAGCCGAGTGTGTCGCTCAGTGTCGCCGTGCAGATGGACCCCATCGCCTCGATCAACCCGCGGGCGGATTCGACCTTCGCCATGATGCTCGAAGCGCAGGCACGCGGGCATCGGCTCGACTACTACACGGTGGGCACGCTCGGCCTGCGCGACAACCGGCTGTCGGCCGAGGTCGCCCCGATCACCGTGTTCGACAAGGAGAAGGGCGAGCACTTCAAGCTGGGCGACAGCAGGCGCGCCGACCTCTCGACCTATGACGTGCTGCTGATGCGGCAGGACCCGCCGTTCGACATGAACTACACCACCATCACCCACATGCTCGAGCGCATCCACCCCAAGACCTTCGTGGTGAACCCGCCGGCGGCGGTGCGCAACGCACCCGAAAAGATCCTCGTCACCGAGTTCCCCGAGCTGATGCCGCCGACGCTGGTGACGCGCGACCGGGCGCTGATCCAACAATTCCGCAAGGAGCACGGCAACATCATCGTCAAGCCGCTCTACGGCAATGGCGGCGCCGGCGTGTTCTTCATCGAAGAGGGCAGCCATAACCTCGTAAGCCTCTTGGAGCTGTTTGAAACGGCGTTCCGCGAGCCCTTCATGATCCAGCGCTACTTGCCCGAGGTGCGCCAGGGCGACAAGCGCATCATCATCGTCGACGGCGAGGCAGTCGCGGGGCTCAACCGCGTTCCCTCGGACGGGGAGGCGCGCGCCAACATGCATGTCGGCGGGCGCGCCGAGCTTTCGCCGCTGACAGCGCGAGAACTCGAAATCTGCGCCGCCATCGGACCACGGCTCAAGGCGCTCGACATGATCTTCGTCGGCATCGACGTGATCGGCGGCTATCTCACCGAAATCAACGTCACCTCGCCGACCGGCATCCGCGAGATCAAGCGCTTCGGCGGCCCCGACATCGCCCCGATGCTGTGGGACGCGATCGAGAAGCGGCGCGCCTGACGTGGTGCGCGCCAACCCGTTCGCGGTCAGCACGGCGCGCGGCGTCGCCGTGCTGCGGGCGCTCGACATGCAGCGGCCCGAACAGCGCCGGCTCGCGGCCGATCCCTATGCGCCCTATTTCGTCAATCCGCTGACGGTGCTGGCGACGCGGGCGGCCTTGCGGCTTGGCATGCTGCGGCTCGTCGGTTTCGAGCCGATGATCAATTTCGCGCTGGCCCGCGAGCGGCTGATCGGCGAGCTGATGGACAAGGAGGCGACGGCGGGTGTCGCCCAGATCGTCATCCTCGGCGCCGGTTTCGACACACGCGCCTACCGCCTGGCGGATGGTGGCAGCGTGCCGATTTTCGAGGTCGACCATCCGGTGACGCAGCGCGCCAAGCAGGCAGCCATCGTCGGGGTGGTCGAGCCGCTACCGGCGAATGTACGGTTCGTCCCGGTCGACTTCGACCGCGACGACCTCGGCGCGCGGTTGCGCGACGCCGGCTATCGCGACGATAGGCGGACGCTCTTCGTGTGGCAGGGCGTGATCATGTATCTCAGCCAAGCGGGGATCGACGCGACGCTCGGCTTCATCGCCAACCACTCGGCGTCCGGCAGCCTCGTCGTCTTCGACTACATGTATGCGCGGCTGCTGCGGCGCATGGACGGTCCGTCGCCGCTCGGGCTGTTCACGCACGCGGTCGGCGAGCGCATGAGCTTTGCCATCGATCCGGACCAGCTTGGTCCGTTCCTCTCCAGCCGTGGCCTCGAGCTCGTCGAGACCTTCGACGGCGCCGCGCTGGAACGGCGTTATGCCGGCCGGTTGCAGGGCCGCGGGCTGGAGCGGCACGCCGCGATTGCGGTGGCCCGGGTCACCGGTTGACTATTCCGCCGCGTCCTCGGCGTTGAGGTTGTCGGCCTCCCACTCGTCCTCCGGGATCGGCTGGCCGAGCCTGAACTCGAAGGCGGTGACGCCGGCAAGGTCGGCTGAGGCCGTGCACTTGAACGTTATTCCATACCATTTGCGGCGCGAGCGGAACGCCGCACCCGGCGCGCTGAGCGTCAGCCCGGTGGTGAGCGGGTCGCTCGTCGCATAGGGCACCAGCGTATCCGGATCGTCTTGCGGCGCGGCACGGCGGATCTGCTCGAGCCCTTCGATGTTGCACAGCTGCACGAGCTTTTCGCTCGCCGCCAGCGTGCCGAACGTCTTGCGGATGCGCTCCATGCCCGGCTCGTTGAGGATCGTCGCGGCATAGAATTTCGTGGCCTTCACGGTGCCGTCGCCGACCGCGCTCGGCAGGCCCGGCGGCGACGGCGCGAGCCGCGTGGCGGTCTCCGGCGCCGGCGCAACGCCGGCG
>DATMTK010000056.1:0-7647 GCA_035564755.1 Devosia sp.
GACTGGGTGGGGCTGGAGGCCATTTCGCGACGGGCTCTTTTGTGGGGCGCCGGCGGCTCTGCGTTCGCCAGCCTTGCCGGCTGCAAGGTTGTGCCCATTGCCGAAGGCGGGGCGTCAGCCGGCGGCTTCGACGCCAAGACGTGGGCTGCCGATCTGTGGTCTTCGAAGGTCCTGCCGTATTTCGCTACGCAGGCGAAGCCGCTTGCCGATGTGCTCAAGGCGCTCGCCGGAGATCTCGACGAAGCCGGGAAGCAGTACGGCTACCGTCCGTCGGCCGAGGGAGCGGCATGGACCTTTGCCGTCTCAGGGTCGGCCACCGTCCGGCAGAAAAACACGACGTCGCGTGCCGGCACCCTCGTCCTCGCCGTCACGGGCGCCGATATGGCCGCCCCGGTGGTGCTTCAAATCGGCCCGGTCATCATCGGCAGTGCGATCCGGGATGCCTTGCCGTTTGTTGATTTCAAGGATTTCACCAATCAGCTCGATTTCGCCGACGCCAGCAAGGCGCTGACGGTGCTGGCCCTTGCGTCGATCACCCCGTTGGTCGCCAAGATCGAGGAAGGCAGCCAGATCAAGTTTGCCGGCGCCTTCAGCATGACGTCCAAGTCCGATCCGGTGCGCATTACGCCGGTTACGCTGGCGGTTCAGTCATGAAGAGCGACGATCCCAGCATCATCCTGCGGGTCGAGGGCGTGACCAAGACCTTTCCCGGCACCGTGGCGCTCGACGGCGTCGACTTTGCCGTTCGCAGCGGTGCAGTGAGCGTGCTGATCGGCGAGAACGGGGCCGGCAAGTCGACGCTGATGAAAATCCTGGCGGGAGTTGAGCAACCAACAGCCGGACGCCTCCTCCTGGATGGGGCCGAGGTTCATTTCAGCTCGATTCGTGATGCAGCACAGCACGGCATCGGAATAGTGTTTCAGGAACTCAACCTCTGTCCGAATCTGACGGTGGCGGAGAACATCTTCCTGGGGCGTGACCTCACACGGGTGAGGATCGACATCGACCAGTCCGCCCAGCGCGCTCGAACCCGCGAACTCTTCAAGCGACTCGAGCATGACATCGACCCTGACACGCGGGTGGGTGAGTTGATGATCGGCGAGCAGCAGATCGTCGAGATCGCCAAAGCCCTGGTGGAAGACGTTCGCATCCTGATCATGGATGAGCCGACATCGGCTTTGTCCGCCACCGAAGTTGAGGTGTTGTTCCGAGTCATCGACGAGCTGCGACGCTCCGGCGTTGCTGTGATCTACATTTCGCATCGTCTCGAGGAGCTGGTGCGCATCGGTGATTACTTCACGGTGCTGCGCGATGGGCGGGTGCAAGCTACCGCCACGCGGGAGACCATAACCGTCCCCTGGATCATCCGGCAGATGCTGGGAACCGAGGACATCATCGCCCGGCGCCCGCCAAAAGTTGCGGCCGGGCCCGCGGTCCTCGACGTGGCTGACCTCTGTCTGCCCCGCATGACCGGCCGCATGGCGGTCGACCACGTGAACCTCAGCTTCCGCAGTGGTGAAGTCACAGCGATCTATGGGCTGCTCGGAGCCGGACGGACGGAACTGTTCGAGAGTCTCTTCGGACTTCGCTCGGGCGCCAGCGGATCGGTACGCCTTAAGGGTGTCGAGCTAGCCGGCCGAAGCGTCACACGTCGCATCAAGGCCGGCCTGCTGCTCGTTCCGGAGGATCGCCAGCGCGACGGTCTGGTGCCCAATCTCTCGGTCGGGGGCAACTTAGGTCTCGCGAGTCTGCGTCGCTTCACGCGCTATTTCTGGCTCTCGTCCAAGTCCGAGCAGTCGCTGCTCAGCGAGATCATTGCCGCGCTGCGGATAAAGACGCCCGGCGCCGACGCGCCGATCACGGCACTGTCCGGGGGCAACCAACAGAAGGTGGTCATTGGCAAGACCCTGCTGACGCAGCCTTCGGTGCTGTTGCTCGACGAGCCGAGCCGCGGCATCGACGTTGGGGCCAAGGCCGAGGTGTTCAGCACCATGCGAGACCTCGCGGACCAGGGACTGACGGTGGTCTTCAGCACCTCCGATCTCAAGGAGACGCACGCGGTCGCAGATCGCGTCGTGGTGATGGCACACGGCAGAGTGACCGCCGACCTGCGCGGCGACGCGGCGACCGACGAAGCGCTGGTGCTCGCATCCACCCAATACGATCCACACTCCGTTGCGGCATGAGGAGAAACGGTTGACCGTCACCGGCGTTGCCATCGAACAGCAGTCTCAGCGAGCCCGAAGCAGTGCGCTTCTGCTGCTGCTCAAGCTCAGGACTTTCATCGCGCTGATTCTGGTCTTCGGCTTCTTTGCGGTGATGGCGCCGAACTTTCTGTCGATCGAAAACATTGTCATCGTGAGCAAGCACGTGGCGATCAATGCGATCCTCGCCATCGGCATGACCTTCGTGATCCTGACCGGCGGCATCGACCTGTCGGTCGGGTCAATCGTCGGTTTGGTCGGCATGATCGCCGGAGGCCTTATCGACTACGGCATTCAGCTGCCGATGTTCGGCGTGATCATCTATCCGAGCGTGTTCGAGCTTACCCTCATGGCGCTGCTGGTCGGCGCGCTGATCGGGGGCATCAACGGCATTCTGATCACGCGCCTCTCGGTGGCGCCGTTCATCGCCACCCTCGGGATGCTGTACGTTGCCCGCGGTGCGGCGCTCCTGCTTTCAGGCGGCGCAACCTTTCCGAACCTGGTGGGCAGCCCGCAACTCGGCAACGAGGGGTTTCCAGTCTACGGAGACGGCCGGCTCCTCGGCATCCCGTATCCCATCATCATCATGGCTGTAATGGCGGTGATCGCCGCCTATGTGGCGATCCGAACGCCGTTCGGTCGGCGGGTCTACGCCGTGGGCGGAAACGAACGAGCCGCGGCGCTGTCAGGGGTGCGGGTTAACCGCATCAAGCTTGCTGTCTACATGATCTCTGGCTTCTGCGCCGCCGTCGCGGGGTTGATCGTCTCCTCGCAACTCGTCGCCTCTCATCCCGCTAACGGCGAGACGTTCGAACTCAGCGCCATCGCTGCCGCAGTGCTGGGCGGCACGTCGCTTTCGGGCGGTCGCGGCAGCATTGGTGGCACGATCATCGGCGCTTTCGTCATCGGTGTGTTGGGCGACGGCCTGGTGATGATGGGTGTCAGCGAATTCTGGCAGATGGTCGTCAAGGGGTTGGTGATCATCGCCGCCGTCGTTCTCGACCAACTGCAGCGCCGGGTCGCCGCCTCGCGCCGTGCCTGAGCAAACCATTCGGAGACTGAAGGTCTCCGTCAACGCCTCAGCCGAGGCAACCTAGGGAGAAGACGACCATGACTCTAACGCGCCGTATGGCAATGCTGGCCCTCGCCAGCGCAACCACGATGCTTCTCGCGGTGGGGGCACATGCCGCCGACCAGAAGTTGATCGTGATCATCACGCCGAGCCACGACAATCCGTTCTTTGCGGCGGAAGCGTCCGCCGCGGATGCCAAGGCAAAGGCGCTTGGCTATACCACGCAGGTCTATTCGCACGACGACGATGCGAGCAAGCAGGACCAGCTGTTCGACTCCGCGATTGCGGCGCATGCGTCGGCGATCATTCTCGACAATGCCGGTGCCGACGCCTCGATCGCGGCGATCAAGAAGGCGAAGGACGCCGGTATTCCGAGCTTCCTGATCGATCGTGAGATCAACGCCACCGGCGTCGCGGCAGTCCAGATCGTCTCCAACAACTACCAGGGTGCGACCCTGGGGGCGCAGGCCTTCGTCACCGCTATGGGTGAAAAGGGCAACTACGTGGAATTGACGGGCAAGCAGTCGGACACCAATGCTGGCATTCGTTCCAAGGGCTATCACGACGTGATCGACCAGTACCCTGACATGAAGATGGTCGCGCAGCAGAGCGCAAACTGGGATCAGAACGAGGCGTTCTCCAAGATGGAGTCGATCCTGCAGGCCCATCCGGAGGTCAATGGCGTGATTGCGGGCAATGACACGATGGCGATGGGCGCCATTGCGGCCCTGAAGGCTGCTGGCCGCAAGGACGTCATTGTCACCGGTTTCGACGGCTCGAACGATGTTCGCGATGCGGTGCTGGCCGGCACCGCGAAGGCGACCGTTCTCCAGCCGGCGGCCCGTGAGGCCGAATATGCCGTTGAACTCGCCGACAAGTTCCTCAAGGACGGCAAGACCGGCGTCGATGAGAAGATTTCCATGGACTGCGTGCTGATCGACGCCAGCAACGCCAAGAACCTCGACACCTTCGCTCTCAAGGGCTGAGCTAACGAACCGGACAGGCCGGCCACGCCGCAAACCGCGCTGTGGTCGGTCGCCTTAACCAGAGGCGCTTTTCCTTTCGCGCCGAAAATGAATAACGGCGGAGACACGCCGTTCATTCTCCATCGACATCAAAGAGCCGGTCATGACTGCACCACTGACTGGTGCGCGTGAAGCGACAAGCCCGGCTGGTCAACATATGAACATCATCGAAGTGCTGCCCGGCGCCAGAACGACACCGACTTCGCGCCTTCCATGATCGCGAGCGCGACCAAACCCATGGTGCCCGCAACGGCGAGATCAAGTGCCTGCAGGGAGCCAAATCCAAAAAGATGACTCGCTGCGGGCCAGGCCAGGAGCACCACGAGGATCGCAATAATCGCGCCGCCGACCGCAAGGAGCGTTGCATTCGGGCGACGAACGGCATCGATGATCGAGGTACTGGAGGACCTGTTGGCGAGGACCAGTGCGAGAATACCCGCAACGAGGGCGAGGTAGGTCTCGGCCCGCAATTCGTCGTCGGGAACTTGAAGACCCCGTCCCGTCGCGTACAGGGCGAGCACCAAGCCAAGAACCACGGCGCCTTGGACGACTCCCCAGCCGATCAGCGCGGCAGACAGAAGCCTTGCATTCGTGGAACGGGGCGGCCGATTCATGATGTCGGGTTCCTCGTGTTCGGCTTCGAACGCCAGCGACGACATCGGATCGATGATCATCTCCAGAAAGGCGATGTGGACGGGCCACAACAGGACCGGCAGTCCCGTCAGCAGCGGAATGAGGGCGAGGCCGGCTACGGGGATATGAACGGCGACGATGAAGCCCATTGCCTTGCGCAGATTGTCGTAAATCCGCCGGCCGAGGCGGATCGCTCCGACGATCGAGCCGAAGTCATCGTCGAGCAGCACGAGCGAGGCCGCTTCGCGGGCAACGTCCGTCCCCCGGCCACCCATTGCCACCCCGATATCGGCAGCTTTCAGCGATGGCGCGTCGTTGACGCCGTCGCCGGTCATGGCCACGACTTCGCCATTGCGCTTCAGCGCCTGGACGATGCGCAGTTTCTGCTCCGGCAGGATGCGGGCAAAGACCGAGCCGTGACGGACCATGGCCTGAAGCTGCTCGTCGTCGGCCGCCACCACGTCGTCGCCGGTATGCACGACCTGCGATTCAAGGCCGGCCTGGCGGGCGATCGCCTGCGCCGTGCGCGGATGATCGCCGGTGATCATGATCACCCGCACGCCCGCGGTTCGGCACGATGCGACCGCGCCGGGCACGGAGCTGCGCAGCGCGTCGGAGAGTCCGACGAGCCCGACGAAGCGGAACTCGAAGGCGCTCGGCGTGTCCGGCCACAGTGTTCCATCGTGCACAGCGGTTGCGAGGCCCAGCACACGAAGGCCGGCCTCCGCCATGAGCCGAACCTGCTCGTGGAGGTCACCCAGCGGCTCACCCGTCAGCCCGCACAGCGACGCAATCGCCTCGGGTGCTCCCTTGGCGGCGACCACGTATCCGTCGGCGTCTTCGACCGCCCAGGCCTGGGCAACGGCAAGAAGCTCGGGCCGCAGGCCATAGCTGTGGGCCAGCGACCAGCCGGCCTCCGGCGGCTCGGAGAGAGCGTGAAAGGCCTTGTCCATGGGATCGAAGGGCTGCGGCGCGGAGGCAAGGACGCCGGTCCGCAGCGCGTCGACGATGGGGGCGGGGACCGGCGGCCTGCCATCGAGCCGATAGACGTCGCCGCCGGGAAGCCGAACCTCAGTCACCATCATCCGGTTCTCGGTCAGCGTGCCGGTCTTGTCGGTGCACAAGACGGTGGCGGAACCGAGAGCTTCGATCGCCGTCGCTCGGCGGGTCAGGACATTGGCCTTGGAGATGCGCCACGCCCCCATCGCGAGGAAGACCGTCAGGACCACCGGAAATTCTTCGGGGAGCATCGCCATTGCGAGGGCAATGCCGGCGAGGATGGCGTTCAGCCAATTCTCGAAGAGGAGGCCGTAGAGCAGGACGACGACGATACTGACGATCCCGCCGGCGAGGCCGAAGACCGCAACGATCCTGCGCGTTTCCTTCTGCAGCCGCGGAACCTCGGGCTGAAGCTCGGAAAGACTCTGTCCGATCCTGCCCAGTTCGCTTCGCGGGCCGGTGGCGATGACCTCGGCGCGGCCCTGCCCGCGAACGACCAGGGTCCCGGAGTAGACGAACGGCGTGCCGTCACCACCGGGCCGGGCCGACGCGGCGTCCTCCGGCTGCCTTGGGCGCTTCGCGACGGCAACCGACTCTCCCGTTAGCAGCGACTCGTCGATCTGAAGTTCAGTCTGTTCGCCGACCGTTGCATCGGCGGGGACGCGGGCCCCCTCCTGCAGCAAGAGACAGTCCCCGACCACCACCTGAGCACTGGGTATGCGCTCGATCACGCCGTCTCGGACGACCGTCGCCTTGGGGTTGGAAAGGTCCCGCAACGACCGCAGGACACGTTCGGTCCTCGCCTCCTGCACGATCGTGACGACCACCGAGAACAGCGCGAAGCCGACCAGGATCAGCGCGTCCGAAAGCTCTCCGAGGGCGAGATACACTACGCCGCCGACGAGCAGCAGCGCGAGCATCGGCTCCCTCACGACCTCGGCCACGATGCGGAGGAAGCCCTTGGCTTCAGCTGCGGGCAGGGCATTGGGGCCATCGCGCCCGAGCCGCGCCGCGGCCTCCTCAGTGGACAGGCCGCCGGCGATGCGGTCGATGGACATGACGCCTAGTGGGCCATCAGGACCGGCAGCGTTGCATGGCGCAGGAGGTAGCGCGTCGCTCCGCCGAACATCCATTCGACCAGGCGGGCGTGGCCATAGGCTCCCGTGACGATCAGGTCGGCACCCATCTGGTGCGCGAACTGTTCCAGTTGCTCGCCCGTGCCATTGGCATAGGGCACGGTCGTCGCCTCGGCCGCTACGCCGTAGTGCTCGAGGTGCGCTTTGATCGCATGGAATGATCCCTTCTTCTCGGTCTCGCCGATGCTCACGAGATGTACGGCCTTGGCGCGCGTGAGAAACGGCATGGCCTCCGCGACGGCGCGAGCCGCTTCACGGGATCCGTTCCAGGCGACCGTAATCCTCTCGAAGCTGTCGTGCGCGGTGCCACCGGGCGGCAGGAACACACAAGCACGTCCGCTGCCGAACAGCACGCGCTCCTCGATCTGCATGTGACCGGTCGGGTCGCCATAGGGACGTGTTCCGACGAAGAGATCGGCGGTCCGCGCGATCTGCGCCAGATCGTTGCCGAGCATGTCGCTGAGGCCATGCAGGCGCTTGAGCTCGTTGCTGACCTTGAGCTCCGCGAACCGTGCGGCCAGGGAGCGGAACGACTTGTCGGACTCACGCTCCGATTCATCGAGGAGTTCCCGCACGGT
>DATMTK010000057.1:0-7677 GCA_035564755.1 Devosia sp.
GTGATGAGCCCGCCCTTCCGCAACAAGCAGCACCAGGATTCGCTGTGGGCCGGCCTGCAGGCGGGCTCGCTCCAGGTGGTCGCGACCGACCACTGCGCCTTCACCACCGCCCAGAAGCGCGTCGGCGTCGGCAACTTCGCCAAGATTCCGAACGGCACGGGCGGTCTCGAGGATCGCATGCCGCTGCTGTGGAGCTACGGCGTCAACACCGGCCGGCTCACCCCCAACGAATTCGTCGCGGTGACCTCGACCAACATCGCCAAGATCCTCAACATGTATCCGCGCAAAGGGGCCGTCATGGTCGGCGCCGATGCCGACCTCGTGGTGTGGGACCCCAGGAAGGAAAAGACCATCTCGGCCAAGTCGCAGCAGTCGATCATCGACTACAACGTGTTCGAGGGCTTCAAGGTCAAGGGCCTGCCGCGCTACACGCTGACCCGCGGCAAGGTGGCGGTCAATGACGGCAAGGTGCAAGCCGAGCAGGGCCACGGCCAGTTCGTCGCCCGCGAGCCCAACAACCCGGTCAACCGCGCGCTCTCGACCTGGAAGGAGCTCACCGCTCCGCACAAGATCGAGCGCGCCGGCATTCCCGCGACGGGGGTCTGACCTGAGCTCGGTCGTTTCCGCCAAGGGCCTCGGCCTCACCTTCCGCACCAATGACGGCGACGTCGTGGCGCTCAGCGACGTCAATCTCGACATCGAGCAGGGCGAGTTCGTCTCGTTCATCGGCCCTTCGGGCTGCGGCAAGACCACGTTCCTCAGGGTCATCGCCGATCTCGAGCAACCGACCTCGGGCTCGATCAGCGTCAACGGCCTTGCCCCGGATGCGGCGCGCAAGGCGCGCTCCTATGGCTATGTGTTCCAGGCGCCGGCGCTGTTCCCGTGGCGGACGATCGAAAAGAACGTCGCTCTGCCGCTCGAGATCATGGGCTACAACGAGGCCGACCGGAAGGCGCGCATTGCCCGCACCATGGAGCTGGTGAACCTGACCGGCTTCGAGCGCAAATTTCCCTGGCAGCTCTCGGGCGGCATGCAGCAGCGCGCCTCGATCGCCCGGGCGCTGGCCTTCGATGCCGACCTGCTGCTGATGGACGAGCCGTTCGGCGCGCTCGACGAGATCGTGCGCGACCATCTCAACTCCGAGCTCCTGAAGCTCTTCGCCGCGACCAAAAAGACCATCGCCTTCGTCACCCACTCGATTCCCGAGGCGGTATATCTGAGCACCAAGATCATCGTGATGAGCCCGCGGCCCGGCCGCGTCACCGACATCATCCAGTCGACCCTGCCCGCCGAACGGCCGCTCGACATCCGCGAGACGCCGGAATTCCTGGAAATCGCGCATCGGGTCCGCGAGGGTCTGCGTGCCGGCCACAGCTATGAGGATTAGGTGAGCGCCGCGATCGACGCCGCACTGGAGCCGACCGACGCCTGGACGCGTATCCGCGCCGGCCGCACCGTTCCCGTCCTCACCTTCGTCGTCGCGATCCTGATCGTCTGGTATGTCGCCGCGATCCTTGCCAACGGCCCGGCCACGCGGATGGCGCTGGCCAATGCCAACCCGCCGCCGACGCCGATCCAGTATGTCCTGGCCACCTGGGCGCAGCAGCGGCCGATCGTGCCGGCGCCGCACCAGATCGTCGTCGACTTCTTCAACTCGACCTTCATCGCCAACCCCACGACCAACCGCAGCCTCGTCTATCACGCGTGGGCGACGCTCGCGCCGACCCTGCTCGGCTTCGCCATCGGCACCCTGCTCGGCGTTTTGCTCGCGGCCGCCATCGTCCATGTGCGCTCGCTCGACAAGAGCCTGATGCCCTGGATCATCGCGTCGCAGACCGTGCCCATTCTCGCCATCGCGCCGATGATCATCGTCGTGCTCGGCTCGATCGGGTTGACGGGCGTTTTGCCCAAGGCGGTGATCTCGACCTACCTGTCGTTCTTCCCGGTGACGGTCGGCATGGTGAAGGGCTTCCGCTCGCCGCTCCCGATCCACCTCGACCTGATGCGGACCTACAGCGCGACCAGATGGCAGGTGTTCTGGGCGCTGCGCTTTCCGGCGGCGGTGCCGTTCCTGTTCATCTCGATGCGCATCGCGATTGCTGCGAGCCTCGTCGGCGCCATCGTCGGCGAACTGCCGACCGGCGCGCCGGCCGGGCTGGGCATGCGCATGCTGGGCGGCTCCTATTACGGGCAGACCATCATCATCTGGTCGGCCCTGTTTGCTGCGGCCATCGTCGCCGCCGCGCTGGTCGGGCTGGTCGGACTGGCCGATCGCCTCGTCGCCCGCCGCATGGGAGGCCGGACATGATCCGCATGCCCATGCCCTGGCAATCGTGGCTGGCGCTGGCCGCGCTGGTGGGTGCGCTGGTGCTTCCCTTGACCCGCGACGGCAGCGCGTGGCTCTGGCAGGATCCGGCCGGCATCGTCGGCGCGCTCGCCATCGCCGCAGCCGCCGCGCTTGGCCTGCGCCGCCAAGCCGACTGGCTCACCGATATCGTGCTTGCGGTGGTGGCGCATGGCGTCGCGATCGAGCTGCTGCTGCGCGTCCCCGATCTCGTGGGCAAGGCCGGCTGGGGCTTCTGGCTGACCACGCTCGCGGCCTGGCTGCTTGCCTGGCTGCTGGTCGCGCGGCTGTCGACCCGGATGCCGCGCAGCGCCGGCGCCCGCTGGTCGGTCAACCTCGCCGTGCCGCTGATCTTCGGTGCCTGGCTGCTGCTCCTCTGGCAGGTCGTGGTCGTCGGCGCCGGAGTGCCGGCCGTCCTGCTCCCGCCGCCGAGCGCGATCTGGCTGAAACTCATCGCCGATCCGGGACAGGTGTGGGCCGATTTCAGCCAGACCTTCCTGAGGTCCGTGCTGATCGGCTACGTCGCCGGGTGCGGCCTCGGCTTCCTCGTGGCGCTGATCGCCGATCGGTTCGCCTTCGCGCGGCTCGGACTGCTGCCGATCGGCAGCTTCGTTTCGGCGCTGCCGCTCGTCGGCATCGCGCCGATCCTGGTGATGTGGTTCGGGTTCGACTGGCCGTCCAAGGCCGCCGTCGTCGTGGTGATGACGTTCTTCCCGATGCTGGTGAACACCGTCGCCGGCCTCAACGCCTCCGACAGCATCGACCGCGACCTGCTGCGCACCTACGCGGCGGGCTACGGCCAGTCGCTCATGAAGCTGCGCCTGCCGGCCGCGCTGCCCTTCATCTTCAATGCCCTCAAGATCAACTCGACTCTCGCTTTGATCGGAGCCATCGTGGCCGAATTCTTCGGCACGCCGATCGTCGGCATGGGATTCCGCATCAACATCGCCGATGGGCGGCTCGAGGTGGATCTGGTCTGGGCGGTTATCGCGGTGGCGGCGCTCGCCGGCTCCGCGTTCTACGGGATCGTCGCGCTCATCGAGCGCTCGGCGACCTTCTGGCATCCATCGTTTCGTCAGTCGTCTTAACAGGGAGAACCATCACATGAAAAAACTGGCCATGATCAGCGCTCTGGCGCTGGCCGTTGCCGCCTTCACCAGCTCGGCCTTCGCGGCCGATCCGGTGCGGCTGCAGCTCAAATGGTCGGCCGACGCACAGTTCGCCGGCTACTACGTCGCCGCGGCCAAGGGCTTCTACAAGGACGCCGGCCTCGACGTCACCATCCTGCCGGGCGGGCCGAACGTCGCGCCGGAGCAGGTGATTGCCGGCGGCGGTGCGGACGTCATCGTCGACTGGATGGCGGCGGCGCTGGTGGCGCGTGAAAAAGGCGTGCCGCTGGTCAACATCGCGCAGCCCTTCGCCAAGGGTGGCCTGCAGCTCACCTGCTGGAAGTCGAGCGGCGTCACGACGCCGGCCGACCTCAAGGGCAAGACGCTCGGCGTCTGGTTCTACGGCAACGAGTATCCGTTCTTCGCCTACATGTCGAAGCTCGGCATCAAGGCGACCGGCGATAATCCCGACGTCAAGGTGCTGCAGCAGGCGTTCAACGTCGACCCGCTGCTTCAGCACCAGGCCGACTGCATCTCGACCATGAGCTACAACGAATACTGGCAGGTGCTCGAATCCGGCGTGAAGCCGGATGACCTCGTGGTCTTCAAGTATGCCGACCAGGGCGCCGCCATGCTCGAGGACGGCCTCTACACCACCGAGGACAAGCTCAAGGATCCGGCCTGGCAGGACCGTCTCGCCCGCTTCGTGAAGGCCTCGATGCAGGGTTGGGACTACGCCCAGAAGAACCCGGCCGAGGCGGTGCAGATCGTCGAGTCGAACGACCCCACCGGGGCCATCAGCGACGAGCATGAGACGCACATGATGGACGAGATCAACAAGCTCACCGCCGGCAGCAACGGCGCGCTCGATCCGGCCGCCTACAAGACCACCGTCGACATGCTGCTCGCGCAGAAGATCATCACCAAGGAACCGGAAGGCGCCTTCACCAACGACATCACGACGGCGGCCAACAAGTAATCAGGCCTTCGGCTTTTTTGCGGACTTGGCGGGGGCGGGCGAAAGGTCCGCCCCTTTGCTTTGCGCGGTGTCGTCCGCTTCGAGCGCACCGGCGTCCACCGCCTGCTTGAGCGGCGTCAGGCGCAAGGCTTCGAGCCGCAATTGCAGGGTCACCGGCTCGCTGTTGGTGCCGGGCGGCCCGGTGCGCGGCACCACGAACTTGATCTCGACGATGTCGTTGCCGTGGCTGTCCTTGCCACCCAGGCGCGCGATGGTCTGCGGGATGATCATCTTGCCGTTGATGCGCGCCGATGAAGTGAACTCGAGCGTGCCGACATTCTCGCCGTTGACCACCACGTCGACGTCGCGCTCGGGCTTGCTGGAGTCGGTGTTGGCCCAGCTCTCGAAGGTGAGCAGCAGATCGTCGTCGGGCAGCGGCACCTGCATGCGCAAAATGCCGTAGTCGCCGAAGGAACGGATGCCGGTGCTGCTGGGAGGCATGAAGCCGCACCAGCGGATGGTGTCGAGTTTGTAGCCGTTGCGGTCGGGCACGAAGCTGACCGGCTCGCCCAGCGGATAAAAGCCCGAGATGATGCGCGGGAAGCACGAGGCGGTGCGGGTGATGTAGTAGGCGCGGTAGTCGGGCGCCACCTGCGGGAACAGCACCATGTAGAGCACGACCGCGTCGAACACGGCGATGCAGGCAACCGCGATCAGGTGCCAGGCGCGCGGGCGGTAGAGGGGCGGCATCAGGGCGTCACATCAGGTAATAGGAGCGGCCGATCCAGGTCGGCAGCAGGAGGACGTCGAGGATCAGCATCGCCGGCAGGAGGAGGTAGAACAGCCATTTCCAGCGGGCGAACAGCAGCGCGGCGGTGATCAGCACCGGCCCCAGCCCGACCACGAAGCGCAGCATTGAATAGGCATTGGTCGACAGCGGCAGCAACACGCCGAACAGCGAGAAGATGGCCCAGTCCCACCTGCCCTTCCATGCCATGACGCCCGAGAGCGCCATGCCGGCGATGGCCGCGAGCCCGAAGGCGAGGTCGGTTGAAATGGTGCTGTAGTTGCCGTTGTCGAACTGCAGCTTCATGGTGAGGTAAAGGTTGTTGAACGGGTCGGCGAAGGCCCGGCCCCAGGCGCGCTGGATGTGGACGAAGGCGAGCGCGTCGCCCGAGTGCAGCCAGAGGTAGATGGCAAAGCAGCAGATGCCGATCGGCACCAGGGCCACCGCGAGCAGCAGGTCGGTGCGCCGCCACAGCGTCCTGAAGAAACCGCCGACCGTCCCGCCATCCCTGAGATGGTGCTGGAAGGCGGCAATGAGGATGGCCGCGGCAAACAGCAGGCCGGTCGAGCGCGTCGCCGACATCAGCGCGCCGGTGGCGCCGGCGGCGACATAGTCGCGCTGCTTGAGGAGCACGAAACCGGACGCGGTCAGCAGGATGAACAGCGCCTCGGTATAGAGCGTCGAGAAATAGTACGAGAACGGCCCCAGAAAGAGGAAGAAACAGAACAGGAAATAGGCGCGGAACTTGTTGTCGAACAGCGGCCAGCTCAGGATCGCCGCCCACACCGTGAGCAGGCAGGTGAGGATCGAGCCGCCGACCAGCATCGACAGGCCGGTGATGCGGTTCACCACCCAGACCAGGATCGAGTAGAACGGGAAGAACGCCCAGTTGTTGGCATCGCCCTTGTCGAACCCCGAGGGGCGCCCCTCGTACCCGTTGAGCGCCAGCCGTTCATAGGCGTTGCAGTCATAGACGCACAGCGCGCGAAGGTAGTCGTTGAAGCCCCAGTGCCCGCTCGTACGCACATAAACCGCGTAGCGCAGCGCCAAGCCGATCAGCATCAGGTAGAACGGCAGCAGCACATAGCCGGGAATCCGCCACGTCCATCGGCGCGCGGCGGCTTTGTCTCGAGCGAAGGTTTCGTCCATCGGCGCGGCAGTCCCACGAAATCCCACTGGGGCCGGAGCCCTTTTAACGCATAGAAACGCCCGAACCCAACAACTTCGCCAGCCCGGGGACAGTTCCCGCACTTGCACAACAATTGGGCGGTATCTGCAACCAAAATACGTCCTCGCAACTTTGTGACTCACCCAACTGCGTCACGGAGCTTCCACAAAATGAACGGCATCATTTATCTCGTCGGCCTCGTCGTCGTGGTCCTGGCGATCTTGTCCTTCTTCGGCCTGCGCTGAGGAGGGCTGAACCCATGACCATCGAACGCGACATCGTCATCGCCACCGGCCCGGCGGCCGGCGGCATCCAAGAACATCATTCCTATCTCGACTGGCCGGCGATCATCGGCGGCATCCTGCTTGCCTCGGCGATCTCGCTGCTGCTCTTGACCTTCGGGTCCGCAGTCGGACTGAGCTTCGCCAATTTCCGCACCTATAACGGCGTCTCCCCGGTCTGGGCGGCCATCGCCGCGGCGAGCTGGCTGCTCTGGGTGCAGATTTCGAGCTTCATGTGCGGCGGATACCTCACCGGCCGCATGCGCCGGCGCTTCCACGACGCCACCGAGCATGAAAGCGACGTTCGCGACGGCTCCCATGGCCTTTTGGTCTGGGCCGGTGCGCTGGTCATCGGCGGCATCATTGCCGTGAGCGGTATCGGCTCGGCAGCCAATGCCATCGGCAGCATCGTCGGCACCGCCACCAATGCGGCGTCCAACGTCGCGCAGGGTACGGCGGCCAACCCGCAGGTGGCGAACGCCGCGTCCTCCCTCGATCCGACCGGCTACTTCGTCGACGAGCTCTACCGTGTGCCGCCCGGCGCGACCGCGCCGCAGGGCACCAATCCCGGCGACGTCCGGGCCGAAACCGCCCGCATCCTCGCGGCGAGCGCCACGACCGGCGTCTCCGCCGACGACAAGACCTATCTCGCCGCGCTCGTGTCGCGGCAGACCGGCCTGCCGCAGGACCAGGCCAGTGCCCGGGTCGACCAGGTGCTGAAGTCGGTCGACGATGCCAAGGCCAAGGCCGCCGATGCCGCCGAAACGGCACGCAAGGCCGCCGTGCTGGCGGCCTTCCTCGCCGCCGCGTCGCTGCTCGTATCCGCCGTGGGCGCCTATTGGGCGGCCATGAAGGGTGGCAAGCACCGCGACGAAGGCACCGAATTCACCGGCATGTTCGGCCGCTACTGAGGAGGATCGGAGATGCGTGGTCTTGGAACTGGAATCCTGCTCTGGATACTCGGCGTGCCGATCTGGCTGATCATCATCATCCTGCTGTTCGTGCACCACTAAGAGTGCAGCCGCAGCAG
>DATMTK010000058.1:0-22485 GCA_035564755.1 Devosia sp.
ACCACGCTCTCCCGCATCGTCTCCGAAGACGCACAGAAAGCCGCCGGCCCCGAGCTCGGCTCGGCCAGGATCGTCGTCTCCGGGGGCCGCGCCTTCGGCAGCAAGGACAAGTTCGACTCGCTCCTCATTCCCCTTGCAGAAAAGCTCGACGCCGCGATCGGCGCGAGCCGGGCCGCCGTCGATTCCGGCTACGCCGCCAATGACCTCCAGGTCGGCCAGACCGGCAAGATCGTCGCCCCCGATCTTTACATCGCCATCGGCATCTCGGGCGCCATCCAGCATCTCGCCGGAATGAAATCGAGCAAGGTCATCGTCGCCATCAACTCCGATCCGCAGGCGCCGATCTTTGCTGTCGCCGATTACGGCCTCGTCGGCGACCTGTTCACCCTCGTGCCCGAGCTGACCAGCAAGCTCTAGACCACAACGCCGATCTCGCGTCCGACCTTGCGGATGTGGTCCCGGCCCACGATGTATTCCGGCTCCGTGTAGTGCTCGAGCATCAGCGGCACGTCTCGGTTGAGCCCGTCGAGCTCGCGAAGGTACGCCCGATAGTCGAGATTGCCGGCGCCCACCGGCACCTCGTCCATGTGGAACGAGATTCTCCCCGGCCCGCCCTGCATCACGATGTCCTTGGCGTGGGCCGAGACGATATGCGGCCCGAGCAGCTCGAAGCCGTGCCGCAGCATGCCGGGCGTGTCGAAATAGAGGCTCGGCGACACGATCATGTTGGCCGCATCGATATGCGCCGCGAACGCCGGCCGGTCGACCGCCTTGATCAGCCGCAGATAGGTTTCGGGCGTTCCCGTCACCAGCCACGGTACCATCTCGAGGCTGAACTTGGTGCGCCTGGGCTTGACGCTGTCGATCACCTGCCGCGCGGTCGCCACCGCTCGCTCGAACCCTTCTTCGCCCAGGTTCTTGGGGTTGGGCCCGTAGTCGTAATTGTCGCTGAGCCCCCACCCGTCGGCCGGATGCCCGACCGTGCCGTGGAACGCCACGCACGCCACGACACCGAGCTCGTCCGCCACCGCCAGCGTATCGAGCGCATACTGCACATTCGCTTTGCGCTTGCCCTCGTCATGCGCCACGAGGTTGCGCCACGCGCCGGCCTCGCCGATGATGAGTCCGGCCTTCTCCGCCGCCACGCGTACCGCGCGGATCGCATCGCGATCGTCCGGCGTCAGCGGCGGCGCGTAGATCGCGCGGTAGCCGCCCTCCACATAGCTGCGCACATAGGCATCCGGGTCGCCGCTCCAGGCAACGTCATACCGTCCAAGCTTGATCATGCGATCCTCCCGAACGAAGGAGGAAACGCCGGCGCTGAACTGTCAAGCCGTCCGCGTCGCCGCGAACTGGTTGTCCCTTATCGACGCCGGCTTCATCTCGATTGAAAACCCCGGACGCTTCGGCGGCATGTAGGCCGCGTTGCGGATCTCGCACGGCTCGATGAAATGCTCGTGCAGATGATCGACATATTCGATCACTCGTCCATCCTTGGTTCTGCTCACCGCGATGTAGTCGATCATCGACAGATGCTGCACATATTCGCATAGGCCTACCCCGCCGGCGTGCGGCCACACCGGCAGCCCGTACTTGGCCGCCATCAGCAGCACGCTCAGCACCTCGTTGAGCCCGCCGATGCGGCAGGCATCGATCTGCACGATGTCGATGGCGCCGGTCGTGATGAATTGCTTGAACATGATGCGGTTCTGGCACATCTCGCCGGTCGCGACCTTCACCGGGGCCACCGCTTCGCGGATTTTGCGGTGCCCCTCGACGTCGTCGGGGCTCGTCGGCTCCTCGATGAAGTACGGGTCGAACCGCTTGAGCGCGTTGACCCACTCGATCGCCTGCCCCACCTCCCACACCTGGTTGGCATCGATCATCAGCTTGCGGTCCGGCCCCATGATCCGCCGCACGATCTCGAGCCGGCGCATATCGTCGTCGAGGTCGCGCCCGACCTTCATCTTGATGTGGGTGAAACCCTCGTTCACCGCCTCGGTCGCGAGCCGCGTCAGCTTCTCGTTGGAATAACCCAGCCACCCCGCCGAGGTCGTATAGCACGGGTAACCATTGGCCTTGAGCTCCGCGAGCCGCGCGGCCTTCCCCGCCTCGGCCCTGCGGAAGATCGCCAGCGCCTCCTCCGGCGTGATCGCGTCGGTCAGGTAACGGAAATCGATGATGCCCACGAGCTGCTCGGGGCTCATCTCGCTCACGAGCTGCCACACCGGCTTGCCCGCCATCTTGCCGAGCAGGTCCCATGCCGCATTGACCACCGCCCCGGTCGCGAGGTGCATCGCCCCCTTGTCCGGCCCGATCCAGCGCAGCTGGCTGTCGCTCGTCACGTGCCGCCAGAATTTGCCGGGCTCGGCTGCGATCCCTTCGACCTCCAGTCCCACCACGCGATTGCGCAGCGCCTCGATCGCGGCCACCACCACCTCGTTGCCGCGTCCGATGGTGAAGGTCAGCCCATGGCCCGTGTGCGGCCCGTCCGTCTCCAGCGTCACATAGGCCGCCGAATAGTCCGGATCGGGGTTCATCGCGTCCGAGCCGTCGAGCGAGGCCGAGGTCGGAAACCGGAGGTCGTAGGTCTTGAGTGCGGTGATGCGGGTCAAGCCGGGCGCCTCCAGGTCGGGTGATGGCGTCACACGCCGGTTACAGCATATACAAACGATCTATTCACAAATGAAGCCCGGGCGGCGATAAGTTGCCTGCGCAATAAGTCGAACACGCACCGGATTCGCCACCGACGAGGCATGATGATCGAAGACGCCGAGAAATATCGCGCCCCCGCGCTCGACAAGGGCCTCGATATCCTCGAGCTGCTTGCCGCCACCGAGGACGGCTTGAGCCAGGCCGAGATCGCCAAGTCCCTGGACCGCTCGCCCAACGAGATCTACCGCATGCTCGATCGCCTGGTGCGTCGCGACTATGTCCGCCGCACCAATGCCGATCGCTACGTGCTGACCCTCAAGCTCTTCGAGCTCGCCCACCTGACGCCGCCGATCCGCCGGCTCGTCTCCCACGCCACGCCGGTGCTTCGGCGCTTTGCCCGCGACAGCGCGCAGGCCGTGCATCTCGTCATCCATGACCGCAACGTCCTCGTGGTCGTCGCCCAGGTCGATAGCCCGAGCTACTGGAACGTCTCCATCCGCGTCGGCGCGCGACTCGGCATGGCCACCACCGGCTCGGGCCACATCTTCCTCGCCTTCGCGACCGACGAGGAGCGCCTGCTGATGCTCGAGGATCCGGTTGACCGCCGCCGCGAAACGCTGCCGGCCGGCCTGCGCGAGCATCTTGCCCTCATCGCCGAGCGCGGCCATGAGGTGATGGTCAGCGAGCAGGTCGCCAGCGTCACCAATCTGTCGGTGCCCGTCTTCGGTCCGCTCGGCACCGTCATTGCCTCCCTCACCTCGCCCTATACGCCGCGTCTCGATGTGCGGGGCGCGCTCGACCAGCAGGCGACGCTCGACCTGCTCGTTGCCGCCGGCCACGAAATTTCGGCCCGCTCCCTCAAGACAAGCTGATCATGCGCATCGTCGATACCCACCTTCACCTCATCTATCTCGATAACTTCTCCTACCCCTGGCTCGATGGCGTCCCGCCGCTGAAGCGCCAGTGGGACGCCCCGGCCTATTTCCGCGAAGCCGAAGCGCTGGGCATCGAGGCGGCGCTGCACATGGAGGTCGACGTCCCGGTGCAGGAGATGGAGGATGAGACACGCTTCGTCCTCGGCCTCGATCCGCGCGTCGTCGGCGCCATCTCCAACGCCCGGCCCGAGCACGTCGATTTCCCCAGGCATCTCGAGCGCATGCTGGCCGAGCCGCGCATCCGCGGCATCCGCCGCCTGCTGCAATCCGATCCCGACCAGCTCTCGGCCGGCCACGTCTTCCGCGACAACCTCCGCCGCCTCGCACCACATGGGCTCGTCTTCGACATATGCGTACAGTCGCGCCAGCTCGGCCTCGCTCGCGATCTCGTCGCTGCCTGCCCCGACGTGCAGTTCGTCCTCGATCACTGCGGCAACCCGCTGCTCTCGAGCGGCGACATTTCCGCCTGGCGCCGCGACCTCGCCGCCCTCGCCGCGCTGCCGAACGTCGCCGGCAAGATCTCCGGCATCGTCAACCATGCCAAACCCGGCTGGACCGCCGGCGACCTCCGCCCGGTCGTCGAACACATGATCGAAAGCTTTGGCTGGGACCGCGTCGTCTTCGGCTCCGACCGCCCCGTCCTCACCCTGAACGGCTCCCTCACCCAGTGGGTCGATGCGCTGAAGACCATCGTCTCCGGCGCCAGTGAAGACGAGCAGGCCAGGCTGTTCCACCGCAACGCCGAACGCGTCTACCGGCTCTGACAGTCGGGTCACCTCCCCCTTGACGGGGGAGGTAGCGAAGCCTGGCCGAAGGCCTGGCGTAGCTAGGTGGGGGTGCGAACGGCCCGGTAGCTGGGGCGTCTCCGACCACCCCTACGTCGCCGCTCCAACCCCCGCGCCCTGCGGGATCAAATCCTCGGGGATATCGTCGAAGCTCGCATAATTCATGTTGTAGAGCCGGGCATAGAGCCCGCCCAGCTTCATCAACTGGTCGTGGTTGCCCTGCTCGATCAGAACGCCGTTCTGCAGCACCAGGATGCGGTCGGCGTTGCGGATCGTCGCCAGCCGGTGCGCGATCACCATGCCGGTGCGGCCCTTGAGCAGCACCTTCAGCGCCTCCTGGATCTGCAGCTCCGTATAGCTGTCGATCGACGCCGTCGCTTCGTCGAGCACCAGGATCTTGGCGTCCTGCACCAGCGCCCGGGCAAAGCTCAGAAGCTGCCGCTGCCCCAGCGACAGGTTGCCGCCGCGCTGCTCGAGCTTGGTATCGTATCCTTTCGGGAGCGCCATGATGAAGTCGTGCGCGCCAACCGCCTTGGTTGCCTGCATCACCTCGTCGAGGCTCGCATCGGTCTTGGCGTACCGGATGTTCTCGAGCACCGAACCGGTGAACAGGAACGGCTCCTGCAGCACCATGGCGATCGAGTTGCCCAGCGAATCCTGCGTCACCTCGCGCACGTCGTGCCCGCCGACCAGCACCTGCCCGTCCCACACATCGTAGAAGCGGTGCACCAGCGCCATCGACGACGTCTTGCCCGATCCCGTGGGTCCGACCAGCGCCACCGTCTCGCCCGGCTTCACCACGAAGCTCACATCCTTGAGCACCGGTTGGTTCGGCCGGTAGCCGAAGGTCACGTGCTTGAACTCGACCGAACCATCCATGTCCCGGCTGAGCGTCGCCGCGTCCGGCTTGTCGGCAATGTCCACCGGCACGTCGAGCACGCCGGTGATGCGCTCGCCCGAGGCCATGGCCCGCTGCATCACCGAATATTGCATGGTGAGCGAGCGGATCGGGTCGAAGAAGCGCTGGATGTAGAACAGGAACGCCACCATCACGCCGATATCGAGCTGGCGCTCGAGCACCATCTGGCCGCCCACGACGATCACCGTCGCCATCGAGATGCCCGTGAGCGTATCGACGATGGGCACCGTCACCTGGGCGAATTTCGCCGCCCGCAGATGCGCCTTGAGGTTGCCGTAGGACTTCTCGTCGTAAAGGTCGAAATTGACGCGCTGCCGGTTGAGGCTCTGGACCGTACGCACGCCGTTGATGCCCTCGGCCAGCGCGCCATTGGCCCGCGAGTTGGTCTCGTGCGCCGCCATGAAGCTGCGCTTGGCCGGCGGCAGCCAGAAGAAGCGGATGACCAGCAGCGTCGGCATCGTCGCCATCGTCAACAGCCCGAGCCTGAGGTCGAGCGTGCACAGCACGATGACGATGCCGAACAGCAGCACGATGTCGCCTACCGACATCACCGAGGTCTCGAGGAACTCCTGCATCGAGTTCACGTCGCCTTGCAGCCGCGACATCAGCCGGCCGACTTCGGTCTTGTCCATGAAGCTGAGCGACACCCGCTGCAGATGCTCCATCATGGCGCGGCGCATGTCGAACAGCACGTGCTCGGCCACCTGCCCCACCACCGATTCCTGCAGATAGCTCGCGCCGTAGTTGATCAGCACCACGCCGAAGAACGCCGCGATGCACCAGCCGAACACCTGCGCCCCGCCTTCCGGCTTCATGCCGTTGTCGATGGCGTAGCGGATGATCAGCGGGATCGCGAGATTGGTGAGCGTGAAGGTCAGCACCGAGCCGACCGAGATCAGGAGCTTGCCGCGATACGGCCGCACGAAGGCCCAGATGCGCCGGATGATCTTGGGATCGTAGGCGGCGCCGAACACTTCCTCGTCCTCGCGGTGCGAGCCGACCACCGCCTTGGTCGGCCGGCGCCGGCGGTCCTCGTCCACGAAATCCATGTCGTTGGTGACGGTCATCTCACTCTCCCGCCATCAGTGGTGCGTCGGTCTCCGGCCGCACCTGCAAATCGTACAGCGCCTTGTAGCGGCCGCCGCGCGCCAGAAGCTCGAGGTGCGAGCCGCGCTCGACGATATGCCCGTCGTCGAGGAACAGGATCTGGTCGGCCTGCATCAACGAGGACAGGCGGTGCGCGATGATGATGGTCACGCGCTCGCTCGCGAATTTGCGCATCGCGAGCCGGATGCGCTGTTCGGTCGCCGCATCGATCGCCGCCGTCGAATCGTCGAACACCAGTACCGCCGGCTTCAGCACCAGGCTGCGCGCAATCGTCAGCCGCTGCCGCTGCCCGCCGCTCAGCGACACACCGCGTTCGCCCACGATCGTGTCGTAGCCGCCCGGCAGGCCCACCACGTAATTGTGCAGTTGCGCCGATTCCGCCGCGCGCTCGATGCGCCTCTCGTTCGCCCACGGATTGCCGTAGGCGATATTGTTCTCGATCGTCGTGGTGAACAGGAACGAATCCTGCTGCACCACCGCCACCTCCTGGCGCAGCGAATCCAGCGTCACCTCGGCGACGTTCTGTCCGTCGATGCTGATCGTGCCGCTCGACACATCGTAGTAGCGCGGAATCAGGTGCACGAGGCTCGACTTGCCGCTGCCCGGCGGCCCCACCAGCGCAATCGTCTCGCCGCGCCTGGCGGTGAAGCTGATGTCCTTGAGCACGTCGCGCGTCGTGCCGGGGTAACGGAAGCTCACATGCTCGAACTTGAGCGTACCCTCGCTGATCGTCAGCGGCTTCGCATCGGGCCGGTCTTGCACCGCGAGCTCGAGGTCCAGCAGGTTGAACAGCCGCATGCCGCACGTCGCGCCGCGGGCGATGGAGTTGACCAGCAGCCCGAGCTGCCGCACCGGCATCTGCAGGACCGTCATGAAGGTCAGGAACTGCGTCAGCGTGCCGATGGAGATCTCGCCATGCGCCACCTTGATGCCGCCCAGCCACAGCACCAGCCCCATGGCGATGAAGAACGAGAAGTTCATCGCCGACGTGCTCTTCACGCGCAGATGCACGCGCTCATGCGCCAGCTCCAGCGCTTGCTCCGAGGTTGCCTCGAACTTGCGCATCTCGTGCTGCTGCGCGGCGAAGGCGCGGACGACGCGGATGCCGCCGAGGTTTTCTTCCATCACGCGCGACATCACGGTGAGCCGCTCCTGCAGCTCGAGCCAGGTCGCGCGCAGCTTGAGCTGCGTCTTCGACGAGGTCCACGCCACGAACGGCACGAAGCTCAGGCTCAACAGGCCCAGTTGCCATTCGGTCGAGATCAGGAGGTACGCGCCCACCCCGATCAGCACCGTGAGCAGCACGAAGCGCACCATGCCGGTGGCAAAGAACATGCGCACGCCGTCGATATCGAGGATGCCCAGCGTGATCAGGTCGCCCGAATGCATCCGGTCGTGGAACGAGAAGCTCAATTGCTGCAGCTTCTCATAGGCTGCGAGCCTCAGCTCATAGGCCGCGTGATGGCCGACGCTCTCGCTGTAATAGTTCTGCAGCAGCGTGAAGATGCCGCGCCCGATCGAGACAAAGAGCAGCGTCATGGCCGTGCTCCACAGCCCTTGCTCGATCGTCCCGGCTGCCGCGCTGTTGCCGAGGATGTTGTGCGCCTGGTCGACCGCGTGCCCGAGCAGCCGCGGAACCATCAATTGCAGCGTCGCTGCGGTGAAGGTCGCGGCAATGCAGATCGCCACCTGGAATGGATGCCTGAGGTTGAGGCGCACAATGCGCCACAGCGTACCGACGCCCTTTCCCCAGCTTGCTTTGGCGACATGGGAAAACGCGTTGGCGCGCCGTCTGGCGCCGGCCCGATCCGAGCTCACGGGAAACGTCCGAAAAGTTTGGTTGCCCGCGACCGGACGGGCCAAAGAGCAGGCGCCGAAGCACCCGAGTCACTGAAATGTTAGGCCACCAACGAGGCAAATTCAACGCTGAATCTGGGACTTGCAACGTCACAAATGTGACGTATCGCGGGCGCCGCCCGGTGCCGTTCCCGGGAAACCGACTGTGGCTTGGCTTCTGGTTTCCCTGCCCGGGGGAGGCCGGCGCGCTTGCGCTCGCATCGCGAGCAAGCCGGCGTGGGTATCGCCGGGGCGACGAGCGGCCCGTCCGCTCACAGCCAGCGCTCGCCCACCACCACCGTATCGCCCGGCATCACCGGCGCATCGAGCTGGGCGTTGAACTTGGCCATGCCGCCATTGACCTTGCGGTAGATGGTGACGTGCGTGCGGTCGGCGTAGTTCGAGTAGCCCTCGGCGGTCGCGATCGCCGCCCGCGCCGTCATCCCCCACACATAGGGGTACTGGCCGCCCTTGCTCACCGCCCCGTCGATGAAGAACGGGCGATAGGTCGTGACCTCCACCGACACCTTCGGGCTGATCATGTAGCCGTTGGCGAGCAGCTTGGTGATCGCGCTCTCGACCCCGGTGATCGTCTGGCCGCGCGCCTGCACCTGGCCGATCAGCGGAAAGCTGAGCGTGCCCTTGTCGGTGACCGTATAGGTATTGGTGAGGGTAGTGTCGCCGTAGACCGTCACCCGGACGATATCGCCGGTATCGAGGGTGTACTCGGTCGGAGAGCTCACCGCGTAGGTCGCGACCCGGTTCATCGCGCAGCCGCCCAGGAACACGGGCATCAACAGGGCGACCGCAACCGCTGACCAACGCATGATACAACCACAACTCGATTACGCGAACTGTGCCGCAGTCTCCCCCGTCATGGTTAATATCCGCTGAACCGCCGCGCCGCGCCTCGCATGCTGCGAAATCCTTAACCGAACGCTTACCGTGATGCTGCGACAGTCCGGCATGTCTTTTCGCGGCGCCATCGTCGGGTCTGTGCGGGGTGTGCTGATCGCGATCGCGACCGGCGGCGCGGCTCTTGGCCTGCTGGCCGTCTTTCATCCCTTCGCACCGCCGCCGCTCACCGCCACGCTGGCGATCCCGCCGGGCTCCAGCGCCGCCGATGTGCTGCAGCAGAAGATCGGCGCCGCCCGCGATACCCTGCGGCAAACGCAGCAGGCTCTCGACAATGTGAAAGGCGGCAGCCTCGCCGTGAGCTCCGGCGCTCCCGCCGCGGGCGAGTTCGACGCGCAAATCACGGCCGCCATCGAACGCCGCGACCTGGCGGGGCGGCACGCCCAGGCGATCCGTGACGCCCTCAAATCCGGCACCGACCTCGGCTCCCTCGCCGAGATTCGCGACAGCGTCGTCATCGGCCAGCTCTTGAGCCGGCAGACCGCACTCGATGCACAGATCGCCGAGCAGGGGGCGCGCTTCAAGCCGAACCATCCGGTGATGCGCGCCCTCGCTGCCCAGAAGGCCGCTCTAGTGGATCAGGTCAAGGCCGAGGCAGCGAGCATCGCATCGGCCCTCGAGTCCGAAGCAAAACTCGACGACGCGCAGATCAAGCTGCTGCAGTCGCAGTCCAGCGGCGCACCGGCCTCCGTTGCCGGCGACACCAACAATACCGCCGCACTCGGCGCCCGGCGCGATGCTGCGCAGACCCGGCTCGACCAGCTCCTCGATGCCTATTTCAGCCTGCGGCCCGGGTCTGCCGCCACCCTTGGCGCCTCCTCGGCCGGCCCGGATAACCTGTTGTCTCCGCTCAATCTTTTCGTTGTCGCCGTCGCCGCTCTTGTCGCCATGATCGGGCAGATCGGCTTTGCGCTCCGCCGCCGGCGGCTGCATCGCGAAGCCCTCGATCTGGCGCTCTGGGCCCACGACCGCGATCCCGAGCATGCACCCGAACCTGCGGTTGCCGCCCACCCCCGCCAATCGGTCCTCCGCAAAGCCTCGTGACCCTTCCCCTCGCGCTTCGCATTCTCGCCTGGCTGCTCCTTGCCGGGCTCGTGATCGTCACCATCGGGCCGATCCAGTGGCGCCCGATCTCGCCGCTGCCGACGCAGCTCGAGCGCGCCGTCGCGCTCATGCTCGTCGGCTTCGTCTTCGCTCTCGCCTATCCGCGCCGCATCGTCCTCGTCGCCGTCCTGCTGGTCGCCGCCGTCGGCCTTCTCGAGCTCCTTCAGGTGCTGCAGCCGAGCCGCCATGGCCGCGTTCTCGATTTCCTCGTCAAGGCCGTCGGCGCCCTCGTCGGCCTGGGCCTTGGTCGCCTTCTCGGCCGCCGGGATCAGTAGAATTTGAGTCAAATTGCAGGGTTAACTAATCCTTAATCCGTGAGCACCGGCTGGGCGGGGGATGTGGTTAGACATTCGGCGAGCAAGGACTCACCGGAATGGCAAACGCCGACCCCTTCGTTTCGACTGCCGATATCGCCCTGCCGCGACGCTCCAGCGAGGTCGTGCAGCGCACCTGGCTGTGCGCCACGGTCGCCGCGCTCGAGGGTCTGGGCGCCGCCGTCATCGTCTTCGGCTCCGCCCTTGCCTATCACGTCACCCTGCTGCGTGAGACCGTCGGTGAATTTGCAACGCCGTTCTATCTGGCCGTGGCGCTGCTGACTGGTGCCGTCTACGCCATATTCGCCGCCGTCGCCTGCAGCCATTTCCTCGATCGCCAGGACGCCGGCGGCACGGCCGATCTGCGGAGCGCCCTCTATGGCTGGACCGCGGCCGTCGCGATCACCTTGCTGACCGCCTTCCTGGTCGGCCGCGTCGGCGACTTCTCCCGCGTCTCGCTGACCGCGGCCTATCTGCTCGGCATCCCGTTGACCTATGGCTTCCGCGTCCTGCTCAGGCGGGCTCTCGACATCCGCATCCGTCGCGGCGCCCTGCATTTCGAATCCGTCTCCATCATCGGCAACCGCGCCGACGTCCTCAACTTCCTCGTCGGCGGCGACCTGAGCGGTCAGGGCCACAAGCTCGCCGACACCCTCTATTTCGAAGACATCCGCGGTGCCGACGGCGCCCTCGACATTGCCGCCGTGTCTCGGTTCGCCGCCCGCTCGCTGCAGCGCGGCACCGATCACCTGGTGTTCGTCGGCTCGCTGGTGGCGCTCGACGAGCTCGACGGCCTCATCGCCGAGCTCAAGCGTTATGCGCTGAACCTGCTCTACGCCCCGGCGGCGCGCAGCCGTTCACTCAAATTCCTCGACGTCGTCGCTATCGGTCCCAACAACGTGGTCCGCGTCATCCGCACCCCGCTCAGCGAGACCGCCGTCCTGCTCAAGCGCGCCTTCGACGTCGTGCTGTCCGGCCTCGGCCTCCTCGTCCTGCTGCCGGTCTTCGCCCTCGTGGCGTTGGCGATCAAGCTCGAATCCCCCGGCCCCGTCATCTATCGGCAGGCCCGCCGCGGCTTCAACGGCGGCACCTTCATGATCTGGAAGTTCCGCTCGATGCGTGTCACCGAGAGCGGCTACCGCATGACGCAGGCGCAGAAGGACGATCCGCGGATCACCCGCATCGGCCGTCTCCTCCGCTCCACCTCGATCGATGAGCTGCCGCAGCTCGTCAACGTCTTCATCGGCCAGATGAGCCTTGTCGGCCCACGACCGCATGCCGTCTCGCACGACGAGGAGCTGAGCCGCGAGCTCGCCTCCTACGCGCATCGCCAGCGCATCAAGCCGGGCATCACCGGCTGGGCCCAGGTCAATGGCTTCCGCGGCGAAACCGCCACGCGGCGCGCCATCGAGGGCCGTGTCGAACACGACATCTATTACATCGACCACTGGTCGATCGTGCTTGACGTCTGGATCCTGATCCTCACCGTCCTCTCCCCCGCAACCCGGCGGAATGCCCGATGAACGCCCCCCTGCCCGCGCCGCGCACCGATATCGGCGGCTACCCCACGGTCACCCTCGGCGGCCTGCCGCTCAGCGTCATCGATCGCGCCGAGGAAGCCCGCCTGCTGATCCGCCTCGCGGCGACGCGCCGGGGCAAGCCGTACGTCCTCACCTCGGCCAATGGCGAGGTCATCGCCCGCGCCGCCGCCGATCCGGTGATCGCCGCACTCTTCATGCGTGCCGACCAGATCGTTGCCGACGGCCAGCCGCTGGTCACCGCGTCGCGCTATTTGTGCAGCCGGACGCTGCCCGAGCGCGTCGCCACCACCGATCTCTTCCACGATGTCGCCCGCCTTGCGGAACAGAGCGGGACGACGTTCTATCTGCTGGGCGCCGCTCCCGCTGAAAACGCCGCCGCGCTCGCCGCCATCCGCCGCACCTACCCGCGGCTCGATATTGTCGGCGCCAGCCATGGTTACCTCACCGGCGAAGCCCTCGAGACAAAGCTTGCCGAGATCGACGCCCTCGCGCCCGATATTCTCTGGCTGGGCCTCGGCGTGCCGCGCGAGCAGTTCTTCTTCCGCGACCACGGCCACAAGCTGCGCCATGTCGGGCTGGTCAAGACCTCGGGCGGCCTCTTCGACCACATCGCCGGCAAGGTCCGGCGTGCACCGCTCCCGCTGCAGCGCC
The DNA here is from genome assembly GCA_035564755.1 of Devosia sp. Lineage (GTDB taxonomy): Bacteria > Pseudomonadota > Alphaproteobacteria > Rhizobiales > Devosiaceae > Devosia_A. The sequence continues at coordinate 12,763 of DATMTK010000058.1, forward strand.
TCGGCTTCGAGTGGCTTTGGCGCCTGCTGATGGAGCCGCGCCGCCTGTTCTGGCGCTATCTCACCACCAACCCGCGTGCCGTCTACGCGATCCTGAGGAATTCCCGATGAATACCCGGCCCGATACCGATATCGCCATCATCGGCGGCGGCCTCGGCGGCACCATCGCCGCCCTGGTTCTCGGCCGCGCCGGCCACTCGGTCACCCTCATCGACCGCAGCGCCGTCTTTCCCGCCGAGTTCCGCGTCGAAAAGCTCGGCGGCGAGCAGCTCGTCAAGCTCGCGCGCCTCGGCCTGCTCGATATCCTCGCCGCCAGCTCCACGCGCTTCGACGAGTTCGTGAACGTCCGCAACGGCCGCGTCGTCGATCGCACCCGCGCCCGCTATCACGGCATCTTCTACGGCGATCTCGTCAACGCCATGCGCGCCGCGCTGCCCGCCAACGTCCGCTTCATCGCAGGTCGCGTTACCGAAGTCGCCACCAGCGACGAGCTGCAGCAGCTCACCATCGCCGATCGCGGCGTGCTCACCGCGCGCCTCGCGGTCCTTGCGAGTGGCATGAGCGACCTGCTGCGCTCGCGGCTCGGCATCGAGCGCGAGGTCCTGCACGAGCGCCAGTCGCTCTCCTTCGGTTTCAACCTCAAACCGACGGACAACTCGCCGCTCCACCGCGCCGCGCTGACGGTCTATGGCCGCAAGCCGGCCGACGGCATCGACTACGTCAGCTTCTTTCCCGTGGGCGATCTCGTCCGCGCCAACCTCTTCAGTTTCCTCGATCACCGCCATCCCTGGGTGAAGGCGCTGCGCACCAATCCGCTCGAAACCCTCCACGCGGCCCTGCCGCGGCTGCATCGCCATCTCGGCGACGTTGAGCTCGTCGACAAGGTGCAAAGCTGGATCATGGACATCGCGGTCGCCCGCAACGTCCGGCAGCCCGGCATCGTGCTGATCGGCGACGCCTACCAAACCTCGTGTCCGGCTGCCGGCACCGGCGTCAGCCGCCTGCTGACCGACGTCGAACGGCTCTGCCGTGCGCACATTCCGCAATGGCTTGCCTCGCCCGGCATGCCCACGGCCAAGATCGCTGCGTTCTACGACGACCCGGAAAAGCAGGCCATGGACGTGCATGCGCTCGGTCTTGCCCGCTACCGCCGCAGCCTCACCATCGACACCAGCCTGTCCTGGCGCACGCAGCGTCAGGCGCAGTATCTGCGCCGCGGCATCATGCACGGGATCGACACGCTGAGCCCGGCCCTCGCCGCCGGCATCCGCTCGCTGCGCGCCTAGGCAGGTCCAGGACGATCGGCGATCGCCATCGCTCTCCCGGATGCGATCCGGGGAGGCGCCAATTCACGGGCTTTGACGCCCACGATGCAATTCGCCGAAAGGTGAGCGCCTAGGAGCGGACCGACGCCGGAGCCGGCTGTTTGTCGAGCATCGCCATATCGCCTGCCGGCGCCTCGGGCACCTCAGTCCGGCTGCCGCGCGGATGGAACAGTTGCCGCGCCACGGCGCGCACCGTCGGGAGCTTGTCGACCATCACGGCCGCCGCGAGCCCCAGCGGACTGCCTGGCCGCGACACCTGCCACATCGGCGTGGGCTGGGCGCCGAAGGTCAGCTTGTAGGGCTCGTCGCCGATGGTGAAATCGAGCACCGTTTCGCCACGGGCGATGCAGTCGCGCGCGATCTCCTGGAACATCAGGCTGCCGATGGACTGGTTCTTGTACTCGGTCTGCGTGAAGCCGCCCAGGATCACCAGCAGCGAGTCCTTGTGCTTCAATCCCAATGCCGCAGCGATCGGCTGCCCGTCGATCGTCATCGCATAGGTCCGGGCAAACCCGCTCTCGCGGGCCACCGCCATGTAGAACTCGTAGTAGGCCGGAACCTGCAGGAGCTCGCCGCCGCCATTGCGCTCGAAGCGGTCGCGGCGGAAAATCCGCATCGCCTCGAACGCCGCCGCGATCTCGGTCGCGCTCTGCATCTCGCCGAACTTGACCTCGCCCTTGCGGTGCAGCTGCCGCTGCTTCTTGTCGAGCTCCTTGCGGTAAGACTGCTTGAGGCGGGTGGCGCGCCAGTCGTCGAACGAGGTGCCGAGCTCGCTGGCATAGGCGCTCATCGGCATCGGGTCGGCCTGCGCGATCTCGAACAGCTTGCCCAGCGGCAATTGCCCGTCCTTGAGCTTGCCGAGGCGCAGCAGATCGTACGGCTTGAGCGCCGCCAGCATCTGCCGGCGCAGCGCGGCATCCGCGACCATCGCTTCGAAGGTCGCCGCGTCGGCCACCACCGAGATGTAGTCCGACACCCTGAGGTCGGCGAATTCGATGACCCGCAACGCGCCATAGCGGCGGCGCAGCAGCGGCAGCAGCAGCACCAATGCCTTGTCGCTGCACCGGCGCACGGTCACGATCAGCGGCTGCGCCCCGTTGCTCTTGAGCAGGCGGCAATACAGCTGGCTCAGCCATGCCGGGTGCTGGAAGGCCGTCGCCGTCGAACGGGCGAACAGCCCCGCATACTCCGGCGAGAGAAAATCGAAACTGTCTTCAACGGCGACTTCGAACACGTGGAGAACCGCACTTTCCCGTAGGTTTCAACGGTTGTCCGGGATCGCAGGTCGCCCGGCAACGCACATTTGCAGGATTGGTTTACGGCGGCGCGATTAAGGGTGAATCGAGGCCGCGCTCGACGCCTCGCGCGATTGCGGCAATGGTCGCTCGCGTTAGCCCCAACGGTCTTATTCGCCTCTTCGGTCGGCTCAAAGAGGAACAGCATTTTATGAAAATCGACGTCTTCGTTTCCGCGCCGTCGCGCACCTGGCAGGGCCGCATCGTCGAACGCCTCCGCGATGCCGGCCACAGCGTCGCCGTAATCCCGTCCGAGCGCCCCACTCCCGTACAGCCCACCATCGGCGGCGCCCTGGCGCTGGAGCGCGCCGTGCTTCGCCGTCCGCTCGCACTGCTCGCTTCGACGACCATCGATACGGCCTCGCCGCGTGCCGGCGCCGACCTCACGCTCGACCTCTCGGGAGAACGTCGCGGCCGCATGTCCATTGCTTTCGACGGCAGCGCCGACGATCGGACCCTGTTCGCTGCGCTGGCCCAGGGCCGCCTCCCCGAGCTCGAGATCGTGCTCGATGGCAAGTCCTTCGACAGCGCCCTTCCGATGGTCGACAACCGCGCCTTCATCGCCACCGCCGCCGAGGACGTGCTGGCCCGCGCCGTCACCCTCACCGTCCGCGCCGTCGCCCGCTACGCCGCCGGCGAGCGCGATGGCGTGCCGCTGCAGCCGGCGCCGTCCGCCCCGTCCTTTCTCGCCGCCTATCTCGGCAGCTCGCTGCCGCGCCTCGGCCGCGAGATCGCGCGCCGCTCTCGCTACCGCTTTGCCCACTGGCGCGTCGGCTATCGTCTGATCGACGGCCCCGGTATTGCCGAGACCGACGACATCGGCTCGGCCTGGCAGGTCCTGCCCGACGACGGCAGCCATTTCTATGCCGACCCGTTCGCCTTCGAGCACGAGGGCAAGGCCTGGATCTTCGTCGAGGACTATGCGCACGCGACCGGCAAGGCCGTGATCTCGGTCTCCGGGCTCGATGCCGGCGGCATCGCCCAAACCCCGGTGCCGGTGCTCGAGGCGCCGCATCATCTCTCCTACCCGCAGGTGTTCCGCTCCGGCGCCGACATCTTCATGCTCCCCGAAGGCAGCGGCAGCGGCAAGCTGACGCTCTATCGTGCCGCGCACTTCCCCGATCGCTGGGAACCGGTGGCCGACCTGTTGAGCGGCGAGATCTCCGATGCCACCCTTCTTGCCCGCGACGACGGCTTCTGGCTCTTTGCCACCGACCGCGACGGCGGCGGCAGCACCTCGGATACGCTCGTGGTTTTCCATGCGCCGGCGCTCACCGGTCCGTGGACGCCGCACCGCCAGAACCCGATCCTCATCGATCGCCGCCGCGCCCGTCCCGGCGGCGCCATCATCGAGCGCCACGGCCGGTTGCTGCTGCCCGTGCAGGACGGCACGCTCGGCTATGGCGGCGGCCTCGGCCTGTCGGAGGTCGAGCAGCTCGACGCGGACGCGGTGCGCCTCTCCACCCCGCACCCCATCAATCCCGCCGGCGACTTCCCTTACCCGCAGATCCATACGCTCAACCGCGCCGGCCGGCTCGAGGTCATCGACGGCATCGCCGCCGTGCGCAAGGCTCACGCGCTGAGCAAGGCCTCGTAGGCGGCGCACATCCGCTCCGGAGCATAACGCGCCCGGAGCGCCCGGCCGGCCGCGGCCAGCGCCGCCGCCTTGCCCGGCTCGGCGATCAGCCGCCGCACCGCCCTGGCCACCGCAGACCCCTGTTCGGCATCGACATAGATCGCGGCATCGCCCAGCACCTCACGCAACACCGCAATATCGTTGGCCACCACCGGCAGCCCGGCGATCGCTGCTTCCGCCGCCGAAAGCCCGAAGGTCTCGGTGCGCGACGCAAAGGCGAACACATCGCCCGCCGCCAGCACCTCGTCGATCCGCGCGGCCGGCACTTCGCCCAGCCGGTGCAGCCTGTCGCTCACCCCGAGACGGCGCGCCGTCGCGCCGATCTTTTCTGCCTCGGGACCGGCCCCCGCCAGCACCAGATGCGCGTCGGGAAGCTCGGCCAGCGCCTCGACCAGCACGCGCTGGTTCTTGCCCTCGGTCAGCCGCCCCGTCGACACCAGCACGAATGCATTGCCGGGCACACCCAGCGCCGCGCGCGACGCCTGCCGGTCGGGCAGCACCGCCGGCACCTCGACCCCATGGTCGATCCGCCGCGTCCGTTGCCGGTAGCGCTCGGGATAGCCGGCAAACTGCGCCTCCATCCAGCCGGAATTGACCACCGAAAAGTGGTACGCGCCCAGCGTCCCCATCAGCCGGTCGAGCGGCGCCGCCAGCGGCCCGCCGAACTTGCCCGGCGCCCCGCTCTGGTTGGCGATCAGCCGCTTCGCGCCCGCCATCCGGCCCGCCAGCGTCCCGAAAATGTTGCCGTAGTGCTGGTATGAGATCACCGCGTCCGGCCGCTCCCGGCGCATGTAGCCGATCAGCCCGGCGATCGCCCGCAGCAGCTCCAGCGGTCCGCGCGGCCGGTGGTCGAGGATGAAATCGGCATGCGGGTCGGCGTCATAGGCGCTGGTCTTGCGATACATGAACACGGTGCGCACCTGGTGCCCTCGCGCCCTCAGGCCCGCGCCCACCATGTCCGACACGTGCTGCGCGCCGGCCGCTTCGGCCTGCGTCTGCACCTGGATGATCTTCATACCGGCGCCCGTGCCGCGCCGCCGGCGATCGTCAGCAGGCCGAGCACCGAGGAATCGATGCCGATCCGCCGTCGCGCCATCAGCACTGAAATGACGTTCCATGTGATCAGCGTCACCGCGATGCTGGTTGCCGCCCCGATCGAGCCGAACCAGTAGGTTGCGAGCGCCGTGATGACCAGCCCGATGGCGTTCACCACCACCAGCACCTTCAGCAGCGCGTGCTGCAGCCCCGTCAGATGCGACAGCAGCTCGATCGGCCCGCACGCCGTCGCAAAGGTCGCCCCGATCCCGAAGATCACCAGCACCGCGTGTGTCTGCGGCGTCGCATAGGCCGGATCGAAAATGCCCAGGACGAGCGTGCCGAACACCACAAAGATGGTGAGCGTGGCGAGCGCCACCACGCTCGCGCCCAGCGCCGTCAGGCTGGTGATCCGCTGCACGTGCCCGCGGTCGCCATTGTAATAGGCATCGCTGATCTCGGGCGCCAGCGCCTGGTTGATGCCGGTCAGCGCCAGCAGCACCACGCGGGTCATGCGGTCGGCGACGAACACTGCGCCCGCCGCCTCCGGCCCGAGGATCGCCGCCACCAGCAGCGTGCTCACCTGCCCGAGCGCCGGCGGCAGCGACGTCGCTCCCCACAGCCCCAGCGTCACCTGGTTGAACTCGCGCTTCTGCTCCGTCGTCAGCGGCGTCCGCTCGATCCTGAGCGTATCGCGGATCAAAATGATCGCCTGTGGCAGCGTCGCCAGCACCAGCAGCCCGGCGGTGAGCGTCGTCGCCGTCACCGCATCGATGCCTCCGTGCCGCACATGCAGGATCACCACCGCGACGATCACCAGCGCCCGCCAGATCACGTCGCGCGGCAAGAGCGCCGAAACCAGCTCGCTCTTGGCGCGAAATGCGCCCGACGCGAATTCCGACCATCCCAGCGCGAACGACAGCACCGCCGTCGACAGACAGAGCGGCAGCCACTCCGGCGTCTTCACGCTGACGCCGGGCACCAGCCCGACCGCGACGATGCCGAGGCTGGTCACCACCAGTCCCAGCAGCGTCACCAGGATGGCGCGCACCATGAAGCTGTTGGCCGTCCCCAGCGCACCGCCGCCGGCATATTGCGGCCAGAACCTGAGCACCGTGCTCTGCTGCCCGACGCTGGCAAAGAACGACACCAGGCTCGCCCCCGCATAGGTTGCGCTGTAGAGGCCGAACTGCCGCTCGTCGGTGACCATCGCCACCACCAGGAACATCAGGAAGGAAAGGCCGGCGCTGGCGAGCTTGATGACGCCCGCAATCGCCCCGCTGCGCGCCAGGTTGGCAACCGAAAGTCGCGCCGCCAGGGCGCCGATGCCGTTGTTCGAAAGAGTGTCGCTGCTGCCCAAAAAATATCCACCCACGGCGGCTGTGATCCCGCCCAAAAATCTTTTGCCGACGCTCCCTCGCCTTATGATCTCGCCGGACCGGGCTGGCCAGCCTTGCCGCCCTCCATGGTTACCGTGCGCGCCGTCATACGAACACCGTTCGACTCGTCGCATTTGCCTCAAATGCCCGGGCCTTAAGGTTAACCGGGACCTAACATTGGTCCATCTGCCCGCGGGGACTAGATTTGCCGCCCAACGAAGTCGTGGCGGACGGCAATCTTGCAGATCTTTTTCTACAGCGCGCGTGGTGGTCGGCAATGAGCCTTCTCAAGCTCATCGATGTCGGCATTTTCGCGCTGATCCTGGCGGGCCTGTGGTCGCTCGACACCATCGCCGGCGCCGGCACCAATCCGCTCGAGATCGTGCGCTACGGCCTGATCTGCGGCATCGAGCTCATGATCGTCGGCCTGGCCGTCATCGAGATCATGCGCCGGCCGGTCTCGCTGCGGCTGTCGGCAGGCGGGGCGCTCCTGCTCGTCTTCTTTCTCTATACGCTCATCTCGGTGGCCTGGAGTGCCGGCGGTGCCCAGTCGCTGCTGAAAGACCTGCTCCTCGCGCTCACCCTTGCGGCCGCCGTCGCCATCGCCGCCCTGCGGCCGCCGCGTGTGCTCGTCGAGGCCGCGGTCCTGGGGTGTGGCATCTTCGTCGTTCTCGGCTTTCTCGCCGTGATCTTCGCTCCCGGCATCGGGATCGAGACCGGTTGGGGGCTTGCCGGCAAGTGGCGCGGCATCTCGGTACAGAAGAACACCTTCGGTAGCCTCGCCGCCCTGAGCCTGGTCTATGGCGCCATCCAGCTCGCCGTTCCGCCCGCGAGCGGTCTTCGTCGCCGCGGCCTGACTCTGCTCGCCTGGGCCTGGTCCGCTTTCCTGCTCGTCTGCCTCGTCATGTCGGGCTCCCGCGGTGCGCAGCTTGCCACCGTTCTCGGCCTCGTCGCCCTCGGCCTCAGCCGGCTGGGCCGCGGCCGGCAGAACGTGGTTCTTTTCGCGCTTGCACTGCTGCTCGTGCCGCTGAGCGTCCTCGCCGCCATCACCTTTTCGGCCGATGCCACCCATCTTTCGATCCTGGGGCTGAGCTTCGACACCTCGAGCCGTACCGATCTGTGGGGCTATGGCTTTGCCAATTTCGACGGCCGCGAGCTCTTCGGTTTCGGTCCGTCCGGCTTCTGGACACCCGAGCGGCTCGAGGTCTTCCGCGCCAACAACGGCTGGGCCCTCGACAATTTCCACAGCGGCTATGTCACCGTCCTCATCGAAGGCGGGATCGTCGGCGCCGTCCTGCTCGTCGCCGCGCTCATCGGCTGCTTCTCCGTCCTCCGCCGCCGCGCCACCGGCGGCGATCGCGAGGCCGTCTTCACCTTCGCCTTCTTCGCCATCAGCATCGCCGAGAACCTGATCGAGAACGTCCTCGGCCGTTCGACCGATTTCCTGTTCATGCTGTTCCTGCTGCTGATGCTGGCGGGCAACGCGATCCGGCGTCCGGCGTCCGAGCCGGCGCCGGCGCACACGCGCGATCTCCCCATTCCCCCATCCGCCTATCCGGAGCCCTCCCATGGATGACACCTTCGCCAGCTCGCCGCGCCATGACGCCTATGCGGCGCGCCGCTATGCGCGGCTCGACGTGGCGCGCGGCCCGGCCCGGCCGGCTCCTCCTGCACCGTCCAAGCCGGCGGCACGGCCGGAGCCCACCGCCGCCGACGTGCTGCTCGATCTCGATTTCCGCCGTCTCTTCGGCTACCTCGCCCGCCGCAAGCTGTGGATCGCCGCCGCCGCGGTCATCGGCGTGGGCGCCGGGCTCGCCTATGGCGTCCTTGCTCCGGCGCGCTACACCGCCACGGCCGAAGTGCTGGTCGACCCCTCGAGCCTGCAGGTCGTCTCCAACGATCTGTACAGCAGCAGCGGTCAAACCGACGCCATGGTGCTCAACGTCGAGAGCAAGATGCGTGTGCTGACCTCCAATCAGGTGTTCGCGCGCGTCGTCGACCAGTTGCACCTCACCGCCGATCCCGAATTCACGAGCTACAGGACTCTTGCTCCCGAAGACTCGGCGCTCAAGGTCATGCAGGACATCGTCAAGGTCTCGCGCGACGACAAATCCTTCGTCGTCACGCTGAGCGCCACGACCAGCAACGGGGAAAAATCGGTTCGCCTCGCCTCCGCCGTCGTCGACGCCTTCCGCGCCGATCTTGCCGACTCCGACGCCGCCGGCGCCAGCCGCGCCGCCGGGGAGCTCGACCAGCGCCTCAGCTCGCTCAAGGCCGATGTGACGCAGGCCGAATCGGTCGTCGAGGATTTCCGCCGCGCCCATGGCCTCGAAACCAGTCAGGGCGAGCTCGCCAGCGCGCAAGCCATGGCGCAGGTCAACACCCAGTTCCTCGCGGCCCAGGCCAAGCTGATCGACCTCAAGTCCCGCGTCGACAAGCTGACCAGCGGTAGCCCGGACAGCCTGATGAGCGCGGCGGCGCAGGAATCGACCACCATCAGCGCCCTGCGCGCCCAGTATGCTGCCACCCGCGAGCAGGCCCAGGCGCTCAAGGCGACGCTCGGCCCCCTCCACCCCAGCGTGCGCGCCATCGAGGCTCAGGTCACGAGCCTCCAGGGCCAGATCAATGCCGAAACGGCCCGGATCGTGCAGGCGGCCAGGAGCGACGTCGAACAGGCGCAGGCCTCCGTCGATCAGCTCCAGGCCGAGGTCGATGCCTCGAAATCGGCCGTCGCCTCGGACAATTCCGCCCAGGTGACGCTGCGCGGCCTCCAGCGTGAGGCCGATTCCCGCGCCGCCATCTACGAGGCCTACCTGACCCGTGCCAAGGAAATCGCCGAGCGCGAGCAGATCGATACCACCAACATCCGTGTCATCTCCGCACCGATGGTGCCCCCGACCCGCAGTTTCCCCCCGCCGACAGTGCAGCTCGTCGGCCTGGGCGCCGCCGCCGGACTTGCCCTGGGTGCTCTCGCTGCCCTTGTCTTGGGGTTGCTGGGCGAACGCCGTCGTTTCCCGCCGGCCCCCCGCTTGGCTCCCGCCGGCAAATCCGCAC
>DATMTK010000059.1:0-11773 GCA_035564755.1 Devosia sp.
GCCTGATGCGCTACGGCATCCCCGACTTCAAGATGGAGAAGCGGCACATCGACCGGCGGGTAGCGCAGATGCAGGCCGAGGGCGTCACCTTCCACTATGGCGTGCATGTCGGCCACGATGTGAGCGTGGCCGAGCTCGAGGACACCTACGACGCCATCGCGTTGGCCGGCGGCGCCGAGAAGCCGCGCGACCTGCCGATCCCCGGGCGCGAGCTCGACGGCATCCATTTCGCCATGCAGTTCCTGCCGCAGCAGAACCGCCGCGTCTCCGACGAGCCGCTCGACAACGTCAAGCCGATCCTGGCCGGCGGCAAGCATGTGGTGGTGATCGGCGGCGGCGACACCGGGTCGGACTGCATCGGCACGTCGAACCGGCAGGGGGCCCTGTCGGTGACGCAGATCGAGATCATGCCGGCGCCGCCGGTGCGCGAGAACAAGGAGCTCACCTGGCCGCTGTGGCCGATGAAGATGCGCACCTCGTCGTCGCAGGAAGAGGGTGTGGCGCGCGATTTCGCGGTGGCCACGGTGCGCTTCGAGGGCGAGAACGGCGTGGTCAAGAAGCTGGTCTGCGCCCGCGCCGACGACAAGTTCCAGCCCATCGCTGGAACGGAGTTCGAGCTGAAGGCCGACCTCGTGCTGCTCGCCATGGGCTTTCTCGGCCCGGTGCAGGAGGGCATGGTCAAGGAGTTCGGCGTCGAGCTCGACCGGCGCGGCAACGTGCAGGCCGACACCGTGCGCTACCAGACCAGCCGCCCCAAAGTGTTCTCGTGTGGCGACATGCGCCGCGGCCAGTCGCTGGTGGTCTGGGCTATCCGCGAAGGCCGCCAGTGTGCGAGGGCGATCGATCTGAGCCTGATGGGCAGGACAGCGCTGCCGCGGTGAGGCCGGCACGCACGTCCCCTCGCCCCTCAGGGCGAGGGGGACCGACTGCGATATTCAGTTCTTGGCCGCCACCGATGCCGGCGGCGGTGACGAAGCCGGCGCAGCAGCGGCCGCAGGCTTCGCCGCTGTCTCCTCCGTCGGCGGCTTGCCCACGCCGAAAGCGTCGACCCGTCCCTGCGGGGCATCGAGCATCTGGGTCATGTCGAAGCCGGCGGGGGCCGGCGGCGCGGCCGTATTGGCCGTCACCAGCTCGCTGGCCCGCTTCGGCGTCTGGCTCAGCGGAATGACGGCGCCGGCAACCTCGAGCAGGCGGGTCTGGCCGAGGCCCTGATAGGGCGGCCGCACCATGATGGCGGCGTCGGTGCCGGCGAGCGCGTCGGCCACCACCAGGCCAGTGTCGCCGCCGCCGTGGTAATAGAGCTTGAGCTGCTGGCTGAGATAGAACGCCAGTTTGTCGGCACCCGCCGCCGTCAGCCGCACGCCGTCGTCCTTGCGCAGCTTGACGATGTTGCCGTTGATGTCCGGTCCGGTGGCCGAGTAGTCGCCATTGTCGTCTACGAACTTGTCGTAGATGTCGAGGAAGTCGGCGCCGCCTGCGAACACCGCGAGGCGCTGGATCGAGGTGATGTCGCTGAGCGCGGTGTTGAGGTCGTTGCCCGCCATCGGCGGCAGCCCGACCCAGATCAGTGGCTTGTTGGCGCCATGGACGGCGGACACGAACGCCGCCACGCGCGATTTGTAGACGTCGTCCCAGTCGGGCGTCAGCGCCTTGAGCGACGCGCCGTCCTGCCGGATCGTCTGCCGGTCGTTGGTGCCGACGATCATCACCGCGATGTCGAAGCTGTTCTTGCTCACCTGGTCGACAGCCGTCTTGTCCCAGTCGAAATAGTCCGGCCGGGCAAGGCCCGAATTGCCGACCCCCTGGTTGATGACCACGATGTTGGGATCGTCGGTGTAGAAGCGGTCGAGCGCCGCGGCCAGGTCGACCGCCATGGTGTCGCCGAATACGGCAAGACGCGTCGCGTTGGCGGCCTTCTGCGTTTGCGGCTTGGGCGGCGGCGGCAGCGCCGCCTTCTTGGGCTTGACCACCACCGGTGCCGGCGGTGGCGTCGGCTGGTCGCCGCCGCCGAACAGCATGTCGAACAGCGTCCGGCGTTTCGGCTGCTGCTGGCCGCCCTGCTGTTGCTGCTGTGGCTGGTCGTTGCCGAACCCGAAGAGCCCCTGCGCCAGGACGGGCGCATGATCGCCCACGACCAGAACGGCAAGGGTGGCGGCAAGGATCAGGCGGCGAAGCATGGCGCGGACTATGCCTGCCTTTGCGGCCGAAATGAAGGCACGGTGACGGCAGATGCGGGGTCGCTATTTGCCGCCGGCCAGCTCCTCATAGGCATCCAGCGTCACAAAGCCGTCGGCCACCTCGCCCTTGCTCTTTTGATACTTCGCATAGGCCGCCGAGGTGGCAGGCCCGAGCCGCCCGTCGGGCTCGCCATCGAGGTAGCCGAGCTTGATCAGCGCCGCCTGGATCGCCTTGCGCTGGTCGGTGTCGGGGAACTTGGTGTCACGCGGCCAGGGCGTCGCAAAGTCCTTGGTTCCCATGAGCCGGTCTTGCAGATGCGACACCGCCAGCGCGTAGCTGTCGGATTGATTGTAGCCCTTGAGCACCTGAAAGTTGTTGGTCATCAGGAACTTCGGCCCCTTGGCACCGGCCGGCGCGTAGAAGAACACCGGCAGCGACGTGCTGGCGAACTTCCGTCCGCCTACGCGCTTGACGCCCAGCGCGGTGAAGGTCCGGATGGGCTTCAGCGCCGTGCGGTCGGCGATCGAATAGTCGAACTTTGCCGGCACGGTCACCTCGTAGCCCCACTCGAGGCCGGGTTTGTAGCCGAGCGCCAGCAGGTACTTCGAGCTGGTCGCCAGCGCATCGGCCAGCGAGTCCTGCAGGTCGATCTTGCCGTCGCCGTCGCCGTCGGTGCCGTGCGCCACCACGTTGGCCGGATTGACCTGCAGCGCGCCGATGGCGCCGGCCCACGAGCCGACCAGGTGCGTGGCATCGAGCGGCCCGCGCTGCACCAGCTTCAGCGCCGCGATGAAATCGAGCTTGTCGAGCTCGTAGCGGCTGCGGTGCAGGTAGACCAGCGTCGCCAGCGACGGGATCACCGGCTTGATCAGCTTGGAATTATTCAGCACCGAGCCGTAGTTGGTCTCGATGCCCCAGATCGCCGCGAGCAGGTACGGATCGACGCCATACCGCTTGTGCATCTTGTTGAATAGAGTGCGGTTCTTCTTGAACGCGGCGATGCCGGCCTTGATGCGCGTGTCGCTGACCCGCTGGTCGAGATAGGTCCAGATCGGCGTGTTGAACTCGGGTTGCGTCTGCACCAGCGCCTCGATCGAGGGGTCGGGCTCGATCCCCTTGGTCGCCGCCTCGTAGTGGTCCGGCGAGATGCCCGCCGCCACGGCCGTCGGCTCGAATGCATGCAGGAAATCCGAGAACGGATCGGCGTAGGCCGGCAGGGTCAGGCCGAGGCCCAATAGTGCCGATGCCAGGGTCAGCAGGCGCATCACTCTCTCCCCACGTCATTCCCGCGGAAGCGGGAAACCAGACAGCATGTCCGGACATCCGATAGGTCCGCCTGGAGTCCCACTTATGCGGGAATGACGCCGAGCCAGGCACTGGAGCGACAATAGCTGAGTCGGGTTACCGATTCCGCCGCATCAGATACCGCTCCCAGTCGAGCGCGGTCCGGACGATCTCGGTGAGGTCGTCATGCTGCGGTACCCAGCCGAGCTCGGCGCGCACCTTCTGTCCGGTGGCGGTGATGGAAGCGGGATCGCCAGCCCGCCGCGGGCCTTCGTCGACGCGGAAATCGACGCCCGATACAGCCTTCACCGTGTCGATCACCTGGCGCACCGAATAGCCCTGGCCGTAGGCGCAGTTGAGCGTGGTCGAGGCGCCGCCGGCACGCAGATGGTCGAGCAACAGCTTGTGCGCCTCGATCAGATCGGTGACGTGGATGTAGTCGCGCACGCAGGTGCCATCGGGCGTCGGATAGTCCGTGCCGAAGATATCCATCTTCTGGCGCTGCCCCAGCGCCGTCTGCGCCGCCACCTTGATCAGGTGCGTGGCAAACGGCGTCGATTGCCCCGAGCGGCCCTGGGGGTCGGCGCCGGCGACATTGAAATAGCGCAGCACGCCATATTTGATCGGATGCGCCGCCGCGACGTCGACCAGCATCCACTCGGTCATCAGCTTGGAGCGGCCGTAAGGCGACATCGGCGAAAGCGGCGTCGTCTCTTCCACCGGCGCCAGCCCGGTCATGCCGTAGACCGCAGCCGTCGACGAGAAGATGAACCGCTCGACCCCGGCCTTCACCGCCGCCTCCAGCAAATTGCGCGAGGTGGCCGTGTTGTTGCGGTAGTATTTGAGCGGGTCGGTCACCGATTCCGGCACGATGATCGAGCCGGCGAAGTGGATGATCTCGCTAATCTTGTGTTCGCGGAGCACCCCTCCGACGAACTCCATGTCGGAGGCGTCGCCCTGGATGAACGTCGCCCTCTGGTCGACCGCCCAGTCGAAGCCGGTCGTGAGGTTGTCGAGCACCACCGTCGGCTCGCCGGCGTCGCCCAGGCGGAGCGCCATATGGCTGCCGATATATCCCGCTCCACCCGTCACCAGCACTGTCATTCCGGCTAAACTCCGATTAAACGAGGCGATGCTAGGGTCGCTTCATTGACAGAAAATTACGTGAGCCGGGAGCCCACTGCCTTGAGTAAGCGCGTCCGCACCGCTGTTTTCCCCGTCGCCGGCCTCGGAACGAGGTTTCTGCCCGCGACCAAGGCAATGCCCAAGGAAATGCTGACGGTCGTCGATCGGCCGCTGATCCAGTACGCCGTGGACGAGGCGCGCGAGGCCGGGATCGAGCATTTCGTCTTCATCACCGGCCGCAACAAGGGCGTGATCGAAGACCATTTCGACAAGCAGTTCGAGCTCGAGCACACGCTCCAGGAACGCGGCAAGACCTGGGCCCTCGAAGAACTCGAGCGCGATCTGCCGCAGGCCGGCCAGGCGAGCTTTACCCGCCAGCAAGAGCCGCTCGGGCTCGGCCATGCGGTGTGGTGCGCGCGCGAGCTGGTCGGCGACCAGCCGTTTGCCCTGCTCCTGCCCGACATGCTGTTCAAGGCCAATCCGGGCGTGCTGAAGCAGATGATGGAGGCCTACGAGACCGCCGGCGGCAACATCATCGGCGTTGAAGAGGTCGATCCCAAGGACGTCTCGAGCTACGGCATCGTGGCCCGCGGCGAAGGACCCGACAGCGGATTCCACATCACCGGCATGGTCGAGAAACCCAAGGTCGGCGAGGCGCCATCGAACCTCTTCATCTCGGGCCGCTATATCCTGCAGCCGGAAATCTTCGCCATTCTCAGCGAAAAGACCAAGGGGGCGGGCGGCGAAATCCAGATCACCGACGCCATGCAGGTGCTTATCCGCCAGCAGACCTTCACCGGCGTCAAATACAACGGCCAGGTGTTCGACTGCGGCAGCAAGATCGGCTTTCTCACGGCCAATGTCGCCTTTGCGCTCGACCGGCCCGACATAAGCGGCCAGTTCCTGACCGAACTCAGGAAGATCCTGTCGAACTAGGTTCTATTTCTTCACTGTCACGCCGACCGTCACGGCATGCGTGTCGTTGCGCCCGTTGATCGACGAATCGTCGTGCGTGAACAGATAGTCGGCCGACCACACCACGTGCCGCGAGCTGGCCAGATCGAGCCCGGCGCCGGCGCTGTAGCCCCAGTCGATAGCGCCGGCCGCCAGCGTCACGGTGCGATAGGCACCCGTCGAGCCACGCAGCGTCAGCCACGGATTGACCTGATATTTCGCGGTGCCGCTCAGCGTGTAGCCCACGTCGGTATCGCCGCTGACCACCGTCGACGGCGCCAGCGAGGTGTTGAGTGAGCCGACAAGGGTCGTCGTCTCGTCCGGGGTAAAGGTCACGCTGCCGTCGGCTACCCAGCTCTGGGTGTCGGCGATGCCCGGATCGGTATAGTCGAGCCAGGCGCGGCCGAACGACGCCTCCGCCTCCAGCGTTCCCGGCTGCGTATAGCTCAGGCCGCCGCGCAGCGTGTAGGTTCGGCCGTTGAGGAATTTGAGCACGTTGGGATCGACGGCGTCGAACGCCGAGTACGAATCTTCTCCATCGACGAACACCGACACGACCGGCGTGAGCTCGTAGCCGACGCGCATCTCGCCGGCGCCACGCCAATAGCTCAGATTGCTGTTGTCGACCCTGGCACCGCCGGTGAGCGTCGTCGGCCCTTCGATGAAACGTTCGCCGGTCAAGGTGCCCTTGAGGTCGAAGTGCCCGAGCTTGCGCGAAAGGCTGCCCGCCGCAGTGCCGTCGAACTCGAGCGGCCCCGCCGTCGTCCCGGCCGGCAGGCTGGTGTCGAACTGGCTCAATTGCTTGAGGCTGAGACCGGTCGTGCCTTCGACGCTGGTGTCCTCGTTGACCTGCATCGTCGCGTCGCCATTCACATGCGCGTCCTCGATCCGCACCATCTTGTTCTGGTCGATCGAGAACTCGCCGCCCGCATCGAGCGTGCTGCTGTTGCTCGGACCCTGCAAGGTGAGGCGCAGATCGGGAGCGACGATGCCCTCATAAGTTACGCCGTTGAGGCTGCTGTTGCTGTAGCCGCCGCGCAGCCCGACGCTCCAGTCGATCGGCTGCGTATCGCTCGAGCCGCTGTCCTGCGCCAGGACCGGCGCCGCGCCAAAGGACGTGCCGCCCACGACGGATGCCATGAGCCACAGCCTCGCGATGGGCAGCGCGACACGCAAAACGAACTCCGAAAGCCTAAATCGGCGTAAACAAAGCCTTGCAGCTTATGGTTAAGGAAGCTTTGCCGGCGTTCGCCGCCCGAGGGTATTGACCTCGATTTAACCAGCCGACTTAAACCCGATTTATCGTATGACAGCGATGGTCAACCCCAAGCCGGCAGAAGCCTGGCGTCGGTTTGGGGAATAGCGTCGTGGATATCGCAACCGTCATCGGCATTTTCGGCGGCCTCTGTATGCTGCTGATCGCCGTGCTGCTCGAGGGCAGCAATCCAACCTCGTTCA
The DNA here is from genome assembly GCA_035564755.1 of Devosia sp. Classification (GTDB taxonomy): domain Bacteria; phylum Pseudomonadota; class Alphaproteobacteria; order Rhizobiales; family Devosiaceae; genus Devosia_A. The sequence goes on from DATMTK010000059.1 coordinate 7,000, forward strand.
TGAGCCTGCTCGCGACCTTCGTGGTCATCGGCGGGGCCACCATGGCGGTGATGGCGCGATATACGATCGGCGGCTTCTTCAGCGCCTTCCGTCTCGGCATCAAGTCGATCTTTCTTTACAAGCACACATCGCCGATCGACGTCATCGACCAGATCGCCGAGATCGCCGAGACGATGCGCCGCTTCGGTCCCATCGCGCTCGAGCAGATCCCGATCACCGACGCCTTTCTCGAGCGCGGCGTGCGCATGATCGCCGACGGATTCACCGCCGAAGCGGTGCGCCATTCGCTGGAGCGCGAGCGCGACCTCGACTACGAGCGGCTCGAAACCGCCAACAAGATTTTCAGGGCCCTCGGCGAGGCGGCCCCGGGCATGGGCATGGTCGGCACGCTGATCGGCCTGGTCTCGATGTTCGGCCACATGGACGATCCCAAGAAGATCGGCCCGGGCATGGCCATTGCGCTTCTCACCACGCTCTATGGCGCGGTCGTTGCCAACGTCCTCGCTTTGCCGGTCGCCGACAAGCTCGCCAACCGCGCCGCCGAAGAGGCGACCAACCGCACCCTCATCATCGAGGCGCTGGTGATGATCCGCGACGGCAAGAACCCCTCCTCGATCAAGGACGAGCTCGCGAGCTACCTGCCGCTGCACGCCCGCGGCCAGTTGCTGGAGGCCGCATGAAGGTCGTCATGCGCCGGTCGCCGGGCAGCAGCGGCGGCCACGGCTCGTCCTGGGTCGTCTCCTTCGCCGATCTGATGAGCCTGTTGATGGCATTCTTCGTCATGCTGCTGAGCTTTTCCGCGCAGGACGCCGAAAAGCTCAAGCAGGCGGCGGGTTCGGTGCAGGACGCCTTCGGCATTCAGCCGGTCAAGGAAATGAGCGGCATGATCGAGCGCCTGGGCAATCCCAGGCGCGACTTCCTGCAAAACGTCAGCGCCGACCCGATGAAAGGCGCCACCGAGTTCGCCGCGCACGACCGGGCGCAATCCGCCAACCAGGGCCAGGAAGCCAACACCTGGACCAGGGCCCGCACGGTGATCGAGCGCCAGGCGCAGTTCGGCCTTGCGGCACAGACCCTCAAGCAGGCCTTCCAGGACCAGCCGGATATCACCGCCATCGCGGACCACATCTTCGTGCAGCAGACCGCGGACGGCACCGAGATCGAGATCGTCGACCGCGACGGGCGGGCGATGTTCCCGCCGGGCAGCAAGTATCCGCTCGAAATGACCCGCAAGGCGCTCGCCGCCATGGCCCCGCTGCTGCAGCGCCTGCCCAACCGCGTCCGTATCTCGGGCTATGTCGCTGCCGGCGGCAGGTACGACCCGCACTACGGACCGTGGGCGCTGAGCTTCGACCGCGCCAACATGGCGCGCTCGATCCTCGAGGAGTTCGGGCTGTCGGGAGACCGCGTCGAGAGCGTCGTCGGCCGCGCGGACGCCGACCCGTTCTTCCCGGCCTCGCCCTACATGACCGCCAACGAGCGCATCTCGATCCTGCTGCTCGACGAAAAGCCGCCGGTCCCGGTGGATCTCAAACCGTAACCCTACACCGCTTCCACCTTGAGCACCGCGCCGTCGGCGCCGATGATGCGGACCTTCTGGCCGGCGGCGAGGTCCGGACCGGCGATGCGCCAGACGGAGTCGCCCAGCGCCAGCCGGCCGAAACCGTCGCGGATGGGTTCGTCGATCACCGCCTCGTGGCCGATGAAACGATTGGCCCGCTGGTTGAGGAACGGATTGTCCGTGGCGCGCCTCCGGTTGCGCGAGACCAGCGTCCAGCCGATGACGATCAGCAGCGACAGGATGCCGAAGACGGTGAATTGCCAGGGCCAGCCGAGGCCTGGCACGAAGGCCAGCACGCCGGTCAGCAGCCCGGCAACGCCCAGCCACAGGAAATAGCCGCCCGGCACCACCAGCTCGAGGGCCAGCAGCACCAGGCCAACGACGAACCAGGCCCAGGGGCCGTAGGTCTGGAAGAGATCGAGCAGAACCATTGGAATGCTCCTCTATGGGGATGGCCTAGCTGTTGGTCGACGGTGGCCGGCTGCCGCTGGCCGGCCGGATCGCCGGTTTCTCGCCGCCGAACGTCTCCTTGGCGATCTCGGCGATACCGCCGAGGGCGCCGATGACGCTCGCCGCCTCGACCGGCAGCATCAGGATCTTCTGGTTCGGCGATTTGGCGAGGCTTTCCAGCGCCTTGATATAGTTGTTGGCTACGAAATAGTTGATCGCCTGCACGCTGCCCGAGGCGATCGCGTCGGACACCACCTGCGTTGCCTTGGCTTCGGCTTCGGCGGAACGCTCGCGCGCCTCGGCATCGCGGAACGCCGCCTCGCGCCGGCCCTCGGCCTCGAGGATCTGCGATTGCTTGAGGCCCTCGGCGGTGAGGATGGCGGACTGCCGCTTGCCCTCCGCCTCGAGAATGGTCGCACGCTTCTCGCGCTCGGCCTTCATCTGCCGGCCCATCGCCTCCACCAGGTCGCGCGGCGGATCGATGTCCTTGATTTCGATACGGGTGATCTTGATGCCCCACGGCGACACCGCTGCATCGACCACGCGCAACAGCCGCGAGTTGATCTCGTCGCGATGGCTGAGGAGCTCGTCGAGGTCCATCGAGCCCATCACCGTACGGATGTTGGTCATGGTCAGGTTCAGGACGGCGTTCTGCAAATTGGTGACCTCGTAGGCCGCCGCCGCCGCATCGAGGATCTGGTAGAACGTCACCGCATTGGCCGTCACCGAGGCGTTGTCCTTGGTGATCACCTCCTGCTGCGGCACCTCCAGCACCTGCTCCATCATGTTGATCTTGCGCCCGATGCCGTCGACGAACGGCACGATCAGCGCCAGGCCGGGCCTCAGCGTCCGCACATAGCGGCCGAAGCGCTCGACCGTATAATTGTAGCCCTGCGGCACGGTTTTGACCGCCGCCAGCAACACCATGATCGCCAGGATGCCCAGGACGATCAGCGTGATGCTCAATCCGTCGAGCGCGAAATGCATGGACCTCTCCCCTGACGGCGCCGGGGTTGAAGCACTGCGGGGCCGTCATAGATAAGAAATATGCAGCGCTCATCCCTGGCGCAATGGAGGGGGAACAAATGCCGCTAAAGTACCGTTGAATCGCCGAGTTAGGTGCAATTGCGGGGACGAAACATGGCAGGCTCGCGACCGATGTGGAAAGGCCAGCTCCGCTTGAGCCTGGTTTCCATCAATGTCGAGATGTTCACCGCCCACAAATCGAGCGGCGTCACCACCTTCAACCAGATCCATGAACCGACCGGCAAGCGCATCCACTACCAGAAGGTGGTCGAGGGCGTCGGCCCGGTCAGCCCGGACGAGATCAAGAAGGGCTACGAATACGAAAAGGGCGAATACGTGCTGATCGACGACGACGAGCTCGACGCCGTCAAGCTCGAGACCAAGAAGACGCTCGACCTCGTGCAGTTCGTCGACGACGGCGAAATCCCGCCGCTCTATTACGACGCGGCCTACTATATCGCTCCGGCCGACGAGCTGGCGGAGGATGCCTTCCGCGTCGTCCGCGATGCCATGCGCAAGGCCAAAAAGGTCGGGCTCGGCCAGCTCGCCCTGCGCGGCAAGGAATACCTCGTCGCCATCCGCCCCTGCGGCAAGGGCATGCTGCTCGAAACGCTGCACTACGAGGAGGAGATCAAGAAATCGGACTCGTTCTTCTCCGAAATTCCGGCAAAATCCGCGGACGAAGACCTGCTCGCCGTCGCCACCGCCCTCATCGACAAGAAGACCGACAAGTTCGACCCCAAGGTGTTCAAGGACCACTACCAGGCGGCGCTGCGCGAGCTGATCGCGCGCAAGCTCAAGGCCAAGGGCCGCAAGATCGAGGTCGAACAGGAAAAGCCGCGCAAGGAAACCGGCAATGTCATCGACCTGATGGCCGCGCTGAAAAAGAGCCTCGAAACCGGCGAACGGACTCCGGCCAGGAAAGCGCCAGCCAGGAAAGCGCCCGCCAGGAAAGCCGCCGCGCCTAAGGCCTCGCCGCGCCGGAAGGCGAGCTGATGGCCGCCGCAGCCGACAGACTGAAGACCTATCAAGCGAAGCGCGACTTCGCCAAGACCGCCGAGCCCTCGGGCAAGGCCGCCGGCAGGCGCAAGGCCAAGGCCCTGAGCTTCGTCGTGCAGAAGCACGACGCGACGCGCCTGCATTACGATTTCCGGCTCGAGCTCGACGGCGTGCTGATGAGCTGGGCCGTGACCAAGGGCCCCTCCACCAATCCCGCCGACAAGCGCCTCGCGGTGCATGTCGAAGATCATCCGCTCGACTATGGCGGCTTCGAGGGCACCATCCCGAAAGGCCAGTATGGCGGCGGCACGGTGATGCTCTGGGACGAAGGCACCTGGGAGCCGATCGGCGACCCGCACGAGGGCATGAAGAGGGGCGACCTCAAATTCGTCCTCCACGGCAAGCGCATGAAGGGCGAATGGGTGCTGGTCCACATGAAGGGCCGCGACCAGAAGACCCGCACCGGCAGCCGCGAGAACTGGCTGCTGATCAAGCACAACGACGACTATGCCACCCGCGCAGATGGGCTGACCGAGGAATTCACCACCAGCGTCGAGACCGGTCGCGACCTCGAAGGCATCGCCAAGGGCAACAAGCCCAAACGCAAGCCGTCCGCCGGCCTCGATGTGCCGAGCGCCAACGTCTGGACCAAATCCGGCGCCGTCTCGCTGCCGGATTTCCGCGAGCCCGAGCTCGCGACCCTTGTCGACGAAATCCCCTCCGGCAAGGACTGGCTCT
>DATMTK010000060.1:0-6226 GCA_035564755.1 Devosia sp.
ACGCCATCGAGCGTCAGCTGCTGCGCCGCTCCGACGCAGGAAGTGTCCAGAGATCTGACGAACCTTGACATCATCCAGACCCTCCGCCACCGCAAGTTTCTTGAGGACGCGGCCGCGCCCGGCGTCGACGTGAGGAATGAAGCGGGGGAGAACAGCCGGTCGGCAATATATCGCAGCATTATCAACGCGATAAATCTTGCGGCTGGCGGAGAGGATGGGATTCGAACCCACGAGACCCTTTAGAGGTCTGCGCCCTTAGCAGGGGCGTGCCTTCGACCACTCGGCCACCTCTCCTACCGAGGCGCCTTAAACCCGGTTTGCGCCGCCAAGGCAAGCGCTCAATCCCGGCCTCCCCCAGCGCCTCCGACAGGGAGATTGGTCGCGGCCAGGTGACGCAACGCGACCCGATCCTGAACCGCCGCGCCACCTTGCCGCCGGAACGGGCCCGCAGCATCATGGGCCGACGTTCGGAGACTCAACGAATGCTTCGGCTCCTGTTCGCGCTCGGCTTCGCCCTGGCGGCCCTCCCCGCCCAGGCCATGCAGTTCCGCCTCGTACAGTCGGCGGGCCAGGTTGCCGTGCTCGCCACCGGCGCCATCGGCCCGGGCGACGCCGATCGCCTGGCCGCGGCGCTCCGGCGCGCGACGCGCGACAGGCACGGGACGAAAGAGCTGCTGATCTCCTCGGTCGGCGGCGTGGTCGCCGAGGCCTGGGCGATGGCCGACGTGATCAACCAGGTGGGCGTCACCACCATCGTGCCGGCTGGCTCGCTGTGCGCCTCGGCCTGCGCCAGCGTGGTGTTCGTGGCCGGCAAGTACCGGACCATCCAGAAGGGCGGACAGCTCGCCATCCACTCCTGCTTCGACGACCGGAACGGCCAGAAGATGGACGATTGCGACGCGCTGATCTCGGCCCGCGCCGAACAGGAAGGCATCTCCGGCCGGGCGATGATGGCGTTCCAGGAAATGGCGCCCGGCCCGGATTCGGCGATCGTCTTCGATCCGGCCAACGCCGCCTGCTTCGGGCTCACCCGCGCGCCCGGCAAGGCCTCGCTGGGCGATCGGGCGCCCTGCATCGTGCAGGCCATGAAGGCCGCCAAGCGCCGGAGGTAAGCTTCGCCACAGGCAGGCGCGCCGGATTGCTGCAACGACGACCCGAACGGCGGACCAGGGCGCCGATACCTCCTGCCTCACTTCGTGCTAAATCGTGGCGGACAGAGCGGCCAGTTGGACGGGGGTGTCCGTTGAAGATTCTCGTCGCCGAAGACGATACGCAGTCGGCCGAATTCCTGCGCAAGGGGCTGGTTCAGGAAGGCCACAGCGTCGAGTGCGTTTTCGATGGCCGCGATGCGTTGAGCTACTGCCTCTACAACACGCCGGACATGGTGATCCTCGACCGGATGATGCCGGGCATGGACGGGCTGACCGTGCTCAAGACCCTCCGCGCCGCCGGACGCCAGCTGCCGGTGCTGTTCCTGACCTCGATGGGGGATGTCGACGACCGCGTCGAGGGCCTGCTGGCGGGCGGGGACGACTATCTGGTCAAGCCCTTCCACTTTTCCGAGCTCCTCGCGCGGGTCACCTCGCTGGCGCGGCGGCCGGCCGGCAACGAGCAGCCGACGCGGCTCGTCGTGCACGACCTCGAGCTCGATTTGTTGAGCCACACCGCCAGGCGCGCGGGCACGGTGATCGACCTCCAGGCCAAGGAGTTCACCCTGCTCGAGGTGCTGATGCGCAACACCGGCCGCATCATCACCAAGACCATGCTGCTCGAGCAGGTCTGGGACTTCAATTTCGATCCCAAGACCACGGTGGTCGAGACCCATATGAGCCGGCTGCGCGCCAAGGTGGACAAGCCCTTCGAGGTGCCGCTGATCCATACGACGCGCAATTCGGGCTATTCGATCCATGCGCCCCGCTAGCCTGTTTTCCGGCGTTGCCTTCCGCTCCGCCCTGCTCTTCCTGCTGGTCTTTGCGGTCGTGCTGACCGTGGCGGGGATCGCGATCCTGCGCACCACCGAAGCCTCGATGACCGACCAGTTGCGCTCGTCGATCACCGAAGACTTCGACCTGTTGCGCGATGCCAACGTCACCGGCGGCGAGACCGAGCTGGTCAAGTTCATGCGGGCGGCGGTGGCGACGCGCTCGGACAAGCAGTCGGAATTCGGCCTGTTCAAGCTCTCGGGCCGCAAGATCGCCGGCAACATGTCGCTCGCCCCGACCTTCCGCGGCTGGGGCCTGCTGCCGCCCGAGCCGGGGCAGTCCGCCGACAACCGCTTTTTGGGCTATGTCGAAATGCTCGACGACAACGTGGTCGTCGCCGGGCGTTCGCAGCGCTTTCTCGACACCGAGAGCGGCGTCATCCTCAATGCGCTGATCCTGTCCGGCCTCGTGATTTGCCTTGCGGCGCTCGGCATCGGCTACTTCCTCAACCGCGGCGTGTCGCAGAAGCTGGCCGTGATCGACGGGACCCTGGCCGAGGTGTCGCACGGCAATTCCGGGGCCCGCCTGCCGGTTGGGCGCAGCAACGACCAGATCGACCACGTCTCGCGGCAGATCAATGCGCATCTCGACCGGCTGAGCGAGCTCATGGCCAATATGCGCAACACCATCGTCGCCATCGCGCACGACCTGAAGTCGCCGATGCACCGGGCCTACATGCTGCTGCAGGAGGCCGCCGACGAGCCCGAGCCGCGCGCCGCCTCCAGCAAGCTCAGGCGCGCGACCGGCGAGCTCGAAGCGCTGGGCGGCGTCCTCGACACGGTGCTGCGCATTTCGCGGATCGAAACCTCGAACGACATTTCGGGCTACACGACGTTCTCTGCAGCGGTGCTCGTGCAGGACCTGGCACAGACCTTCGAGCCCGTTATCGAGGCGGCCGGACAGACGCTGCGCTCGACCTCGGTGCCCGAGAGCGGCGCGGCGATCTTCGGCGACCGCAAGATGGTGCAGCAGATGCTGGTCAATCTGATCGAGAATGCCAGCCGCCATGCCGGCCCCGAGTCCGTGATCGAGCTCGGCGTCCGCACCGACGACGGCGGTACGATCGTCACCGTCGCCGACAGCGGACCCGGAATTCCGCCGGACAAGCGCGAAGAGGTCTTCGAGCCGTTCCGCCGCCTCAACGAGTCCCGCGGCACGCCGGGGTCCGGACTGGGCCTTGCGCTGGTCAAGGCGGTCGCGACGCGGCATCACGCGCGGGTCACGCTGGGGGACAATCACCCCGGACTTCGCGTCACGGTCTATTTCCCGCCGCCTCCGGCGATTGTGGCCGGTCCGGACCGAAGCACCATGGACGCACCGCAGGTGGCGGACTCGCCCCGGCCACAGGTTCTCCCAGAAGCCGCCACAAACTTTACGGCGAAGTAAGTCTCACGACAGCAGGGGGCAAAGGCCTCCGCCTACTCCTCCGGCAGTCGGTGCGTTCGCACCGACCGCGGCCTCCCGCCGATGCGGCCGGCCGAAGCCCAGTCCCCGGAGATTGCCAATGCGCAAACTTGCTCTTCCCCTTCTGATCGCCGCCGCTCTCAGCGCCACCTCGGCGATGGCCGCCACGACGACCACCACTACGCCGGCCAAGCCGACGGCCGTGGCCGCGACTTCGCCCACCACCGGCGTAATCAAGAAGCTCAGCACCAAGGCGTGCACCGTCACCCTCGACAACAAGACCACCTACTACTTTGCCGCCAAGTGCGACTTCTCCAAGCTCAAGGTCGGCGAGAAGGTCTCGATCACCTGGACCGCCAAGGGCAAGAAGGACATGGCCTCGGCCATCGTCGCCGCGACCGCCTGATTTCGACGTCCGGTCCCCCGACCGGGCAGAGCGGAGGTCCCCCCGGGGGCCTCCGCTTTTCGTTGCGAGATGTCACCCTTATCAAGTGATGCAGAACTGCCGCTGGCGCCGGAAGAATAACCGGACACGTCGCGCAGACCCCGAAAATCGCTTGCCTTTTCCTTTTGGCCGGGAAGAACTAACGCGATTTGATCGCCATATATTCGCGCGAATCTTCGAGCGGTGATTGGCCGGATTTCTCACTCCGCTGCGGCCGCGGTCTTCGGCAAGAGGTGACGTCGTGTGGCTCGAGCGTTTCGGTGTAACCCGCCGGGCGGCAATCGCCGCGGCGAGCTTTGTTCTCCTGACTGCGCCAGGGGCCGACGCCGCGCCGGTGCCGCTGAGCTCCGTCTCGGTGGCGCCTGTGCCGTCGTCGCCGGCGGAGGGGACCTGGCGCACCTCCAACGGCACTGAGGTGACGATCGCACCCTGCGACCAGGGCCTGTGCGGCACTCTGAGCTGGATCGTCATTCCAAAGGCGAATGCCGAGCAGTGCCGCACGACCGACAAGCAGTCGTTCGCCTCGCTGATCCTCGACTACAACAATCCCGACAAATCGCTGCAGACGCGGTCGCTGCTCGGCATGACGATGCTCACGCTGAAGCCGACGGGCGATCCGAACTCGTTCAACGTGCGCGTCTACAATCCCGAGGACGGCAGCACCAACGACGCGCAACTGTTCATCCTCAACAACGGCAGCACACTGCGCATCGGTGGCGGCTGCCTCGGCAACATCTGCGTGAAGTCGGAAGACTGGCCGCGCGTGGCGCCACGTCCGACGGCTCCCGATTTCACCTGCGAGGGTGGCCAGTAGCGCCGGGACACTCGTCTGCTTCCGAACCGCACGATGCCGGCCACTGTTGCTGGAAGCGCTCAGCGCTGGCCGAACAGCACCTTGTGTGCGTCCTCGTCCTTGGCGAGGTCGAGGGGCTTTTCGGGCAGCGTGAAGGCCAGGGCCTTGGCCACCCCCGGCCGGGCTCGCATGCGCGCGCGCCATTCCAGCCAGTACGGGAATTCCGCCTCGTCGATGGCGTAGTTGGCGTAACCGTTCGACCAGTCGAGGATGGCGAAATCGGCGATCGAGACATGGTCTCCCGCCACATACTGCCGGCCCGCCCCGGCCTGCTTTTCAAGCTGCGTATTCAGCACGCGATAGAGCCGGTGCGTCTCGTTGATGTAGCGGTCGATGGCGTAGGGGATCTTCACCTTGGCGTAGCGGGCGAAGTGGTTGGCCTGGCCCAGCATGGGACCGAAGCCGCCGACCTGCCAGAACAGCCACTCGTCGATCTTGACGCGTTCGCCCCAGCTCGTGCCGTAAAAGCGCTGAAACTTCTCGGCCAGGTATTTGAGGATCGCGCCGGACTCGAAGATCGAGATCGGCCTGCCGTCGGGGCCCTCGGGATCGACGATCGCCGGGATTCGGTTGTTGGGCGAGATCTCGAGGAACTCTGGCTTGAACTGGTCGCCGCGTGAGATCGAAATCGGATGCACGCTGTAGGGCACGTCGCCCAGTTCTTCGAGCATGATGGTGATCTTCCGCCCGTTGGGCGTGGCGGCATAATAGAGGTCGATCGGTCTGGTCTGCTGCGTCATGTGGGGAGCCTGAAAACAGCGGCGCGCTCACGGATGCGAGCGCGCCGGCAAGGACGTCACCGATACTCTATCGGCAAAGACCGATGGAGGGCAACCGGCCGCAGCGGATCAACTTTGCGCTACTTCCGCCGGAGGCGCATGTGCGGTTCGCCATCGGACGTATGCGCAGGCGAGACGCCATCGAGTCCGACCGTCGCGGTGACGCGGCGGCGCTCGACCGGCCAGTCGAAGCGGCTGACATTGACCGGCTTGTCGAAGGCCACGGTGACCTCGTAATGCCGCATGTCGGCGAGCAGCTTCATCGCCACGGTGAGGCCGCTGAACGGCCGGCCGAGATAGGTGCCCTCCACGCGCTGGCCGACCTGCACCGGAATGGCGATGCGGTCGGGCAGCGCCGCACTCGCGGTGTTCCAGTCGCGATAGCCGTGCTGGCGGGCGATTGCTTCGAGGGCGGCGCCGTGGGTGAGCGCCGTGCCGGCCTTGGCCCGCTCTTCGCGCAAGGCCTTGGCCTCGGATTTGAGGCTCTGGATGGACGGGGTGTCGAGCGAATAGCTCATGGATCGATCCTTCGGATCGAGGCGTCAGTTCATGGGTGCCCGCCTTGCCATGATCGCCTCGATGAGGATGCGGCCATGAATATGGGTCCCGTCTCATACGGGGCTGGCTTCACCATCGGGTTCCCCCGGCGAGCGGCCGGCGCCAGCAGCCGGGGCGGATATGAGGAGTCGAGCGGGGATTGTCAACTCACGGCGCCCCGCCCACTCCCACCCCGCTGCGCTTGGTGAGCGAAGCGAGCCTAGCA
>DATMTK010000061.1:0-1725 GCA_035564755.1 Devosia sp.
GGCGCCGAAGAGGCCGCCGATCAGCGAGGCCCCGTAGCCCGCGCCAAAGGCGCGCGCCGCCTGGCCTTGGCGCGCCAGCGGATGGCCGTCGAGAATCGAGGCGGCGGCGCCGACCGTGCCGGGCACGCCGAAGAGCACGGCGGGAATGAGATCGGAGATCGTCGTCACCGACGCCATGCCGAGGAGCAGCGCGAAAGCCGAGAAGGCGTCGAGGTGGTAGGTGAAGGGGATGAGAATGGCGAGGCCGACCACACCGCCAAGGCCCGGGATGACGCCGAGGGAGAGGCCCAGCACCACGCCCGCTGTCATGATAAGGAGGCGCTCGGGCTCCATGACGAGGGCCAGCGCGTGAAGTCCCGCTTCGAGCATTGCCTGCTTTGTTCCTCCCTGTTGCCGCTACTAAGCCTCCGAAATCGTTGCGGGTCAATGCGAGGGGAGGAGAGGTGATGTACGAAGATTTGTGTCAGGCATGTGAGAGGGGGTACTCCGCGGATTGCTGAGGTCCGCAAGCAGGAGCACCCCCAATGCCACAGGCTGTGACGATCCGGAGCTTACCGAGAGCTTTTGAGCTGGTGAAGGGCATGCAAGCGCAAGGGCTGGAATGGGGCGAGGATTACCGCCGTCTCGGGCGAGACGCGCTCGGCGTCATCCTGCGCAGCCAGATGGAGCAGGCGATCGACGCGCATCTGGATCGGATGGCCTCGCTGGATGAGGCCGATCGCCGCAACGGCTGCTACCCGCGCCATCTGCTGACCGAGCTCGGGGATATCGAGCTGATGGTGCCGCGCACGCGCCGGTTCGCGCCGAAGGCGGTGCTGCGGGCCTATGCGCGCCGGCCCGAGCAGATCGACCGCATGATCTTGTCGTGCTTCGTCCTCGGTCTGTCGACGCGCAAGGTCGGCCAGGCATTGCTGCCGGTCCTCGGGCGACCCGTCAGCCCGGCCACGGTCAGCGCCGTCGCCAAGCAGCTCGACGCCGTGGTCGCCGCCTTCCACGCGCGACCGCTCAAGGAGCACTACCGGGTGCTGATGCTCGACGGCGTCGTGCTCGCCCGCAAGACCGGCGCCGGCGCGATCAAGCGGCCGGTGCTGGTCGCCCTCGGCCTGCGGCCCGACGGCAAGAAGGAGATCATCGACTTCCGCCTGGCGCAGAGCGAGAGCGCCGCCGAATGGGAGCGCTTCCTCGGCGATCTCATCCGCCGGGGCTTGGTTGGCGATGCCCTCGAGATGATCTGCGTCGACGGTGGGGCGGGCCTCCTCGCCGCCCTCCCCACCGCCTATCCCGGCATCCCGGTCCAGCGCTGCTGGGCGCACAAGATCCGCAACGTCCTCGACAAGGTGCGCCGCGCCGACCAACCCGCTGTCAAAGCCGGCTTGCATGCCGTCATCAGTGCCAAGACCGTGCCCCAGGCCCGCTCGGCCGCGCGACGTTTAGCCGATCGCTGGGAGAAGACCTATCCCAAGGCCGTCGCCTGCTTGCGCGACGACCTCGACGAGTTGCTCACCTGCTGGCGCTACAAATCGCTCGACCAACGAAAGCAGGTCAGAACCACCAACGCCATCGAGCGCCGCTTCCGCGAGGTCCGCCGCCGAACCAGGCCGATGGGCGTCTTCTCCGACCGCACCTCAATGGATCGAATCTTGTTCGCCGTCTTCAATCATGAAAACCGCAACCAGGGCCTCAGCTCCCCTCTCCTGCTGACACAAACCTTTTGACGTTACCCGG
>DATMTK010000062.1:0-34513 GCA_035564755.1 Devosia sp.
GTCGGCGGCATCGATCACCGCCTGGTCGTTGACCGAGCCGCCCGGCTGAATGACCGCCGTGGCGCCGGCATCGACTGCAGCCAGCATGCCGTCGGGGAACGGGAAAAAGGCGTCGGAGGCGACCACCGAGCCCTTGGTCAGCGCACCCTCGATGCCCGCCTGTTCGGCGGCGTCGATCGATTTGCGATGCGCCGTCCGCGAAGAATCGACGCGGCTCATCTGGCCGGCGCCGATCCCGACGGTCGCGCCGTCCTTGACATAGATCACGGCATTGGACTTGACGTGCTTGGCAACGGTCATGGCGAGCTTCAAGTCCTTGAGCTCGGCATCCGTCGGCTGCTTTTGGGTGACGACCTTGAGGTCGAGGTCCTCGACCCGGCCGTTATCGCGACTCTGGACCAGCAGTCCACCGCTCAGCGACTTGAAGGTGATGCCGGGCGCACGCGGATCGGCGAGCGAACCGGTGACGAGGAGCCTGAGATTTTTCTTGGCGGCGATGATCTTCTGCGCTTCATCGCTGGCCGACGGCGCCACGATGACCTCGGTGAAGATCCTGGTGATCTCTTCGGCCACCGCCGCGTCGATCTCGCCATTGAGTGCGACGATGCCGCCGAAGGCCGACACGGGGTCGCAGCGATAGGCCTTCCGGTACGCATCGAGCAACGTGGCGCCGGTGGCGACGCCGCATGGATTGGCGTGCTTGATGATCGCGACCGCCGGCACCGTCGGATCGAACTCGGAGATGAGCTCGAACGCCGCGTCGGTATCGTTGAGGTTGTTGTAGCTCAGCGACTTGCCCTGGAGCTGGCGCGCCGTGGCGACACCCGGCCGGGTGTCGCCGGTGGCGTAGAACGCGGCCCATTGGTGCGGGTTCTCGCCGTAGCGCATGACTTCGCGGAGCTGCCCGCCGAACGTCCGGTATGGAACGTCGTTGTAATCGAGGGTACGCGCGAACCAGCCGGAGATCACCGCATCATAGGCAGCGGTACGGGCGTAGGCCTTGGCCGCGAGCCTCTGTCGCATCTCATAGGGCACGCCACCCTGCTGACGGATCGCCTCGAGCACCGGCTGGTAATCGTTGGGATCGACGACAACGGCGACGTAAGCGTGGTTCTTGGCCGCCGAGCGGATCATCGCCGGACCGCCGATATCGATGTTCTCGATCGTCTCGTCGTACGAGGCGCCTTTGGCGACGGTGGCTTCGAACGGATAGAGGTTGACCACCACGAGGTCGATCGCGCCGATCTGGTGCTGGTCCATCGCCGCCTTGTGCGAGGGATTGTCGCGCACGGCGAGAAGCCCTCCATGCACCTTGGGATGGAGCGTCTTCACCCGGCCGTCCATCATCTCGGGAAAGCCGGTGAGATCGGAGATGTCGCGAACCGCCGCGCCGGTGCCGGCGATCAGCCTGGCGGTGCCGCCGGTCGAGACCAGCTCGACGCCCAGCCGCGCCAGCTCCTTGGCAAAGTCCTCCATGCCGGTCTTGTCGAAGACGCTGAGCAGCGCGCGCTTGATGGGGACAATCGCAGACGGACTGGGTTCAGGCATGAGGCTCCCGTGGGGTTCGAGGGGTGCCCAGGCGAGCGGCGTCTTCAGGTTCGCGTTCCCCGATGGTGGCCCATCTTGTCTCGCCAGTCGCGCGAACGGCCGGACCTATTGCAGAAATGCGCCGGCTTGGGAAGGGCCCAAGCGGTTGGCACAACGATCCCTCTTGGGATCGGCCGGACGGAGTGCAAGCAAGCCACGGTTGCCGCCGAGTGCGGCTCAGCCTTCGTCCAGCGTGAAGATCCAGCTCACCTCCTGGACGTCCCCGGCGAGGACATCGAGCACGATCTGCCGGGTCCGGTGAAAGCCGAAATAGGCCGATTGCCGGACGCTGTCTTCGACCCGCATGTCGGCGCCGTCCCAGAGGAAATTCCACACCGCTCCGGAATTGAGCCTGAGCTTCAGCATGTCGCCGGCCTGGCTCACCTGCGTCTGATGCGCCAGGTGAAAGCGGATGGCGCAGGCACCCGACATGCGGCCGCGCGCCTTGAGCATGCGATCCTGCCCGACCAGCGAATTGCCCTCGGCCAGCAGCGTCAACCGCCGTTCGAGCACGATGCCGAAGCGGTCGGCATAGCCATGCGTGCGGATCACCAGCGAGTGGTCCGCATCGTCGGCCGAGATCTCCGGTTCGCGCCCGAGCTGCACGACCCGGTTCCTGAGCGGGCCGCGGGCCGGAATACTGGCGGCGGAAAGTGCGTTGATGGTCGGCGCCGAGTGCGCGATGCCCTGGCGGAAGAGCAGTTCGCTCTGCTCCATGTCGGCTGGTGCCGGACCGCAATTGCAGACCACCAGATCGCGGCCATGGCTGAACTCGAAGGCCAGCGCGCTCGCATGCATATGCCGCGCGAAGTCCGGCGCCGGGACCAGACCGGAATCGGCGACCACGATCGAGCGGCCCCAGATCAGCCGGCCGTAGCCGCCCGCCGTACCGGTGGTGCGCGCCCGCGCCGGATTCTGCGCCTGCACCGAAACGATGATGTCGTGCGCCATCTGCCCGGTACCATTGAAGTAAGCAGCCTCGCCGGTGCCGAGCGAGATCGCGTCGAGCGCGACATGCATGGCGTCGAGCAACTCGCTGAGCTCGTTTCGGTAGGTGTCGGACTGCCTGAGCAGTGCCTGGCGCAGGGTCGTGAGCTCGACCATGAGCATCAACTGCACCTTGGCCGAACGCGAGCGATGCAAGCCGTCTTCATCGATCTGTTTGTCGAGAAGGCTGGTGACCGCACGGAGGCGCGCCGAGATTTCGGCGTCGCGATCCTGGTTGCAGATCGACACGCCGAGCAGCGCCATCGCCGCCATCAACCGATCGACCGGATCTTCGGCGAACGGCGCGCGCAGCTTCAGCGACTGGATCTGCGTGCCGAGCGAGCGGGCAATGACCGCCGCATCCTCGGCATTGGCGCCTTCGACCAGGATGCCGAAATGCCTGAGCCAGTTGAGCACGCGCTGCGCCGTGAGCGAGAGGCCCCACACAGTGCGTTCGTAGCGGCCGTCGCGATCGATCCAGTCGAGGGTGAGCGAGCGGGCGAAGCCGCGCTCTTCGTCGTTGCGGGCATCGCGGAAATGCCTGAGCCAGGCGAAGGCCTGAAGGTCGTCGAACCAATCGTCGTGCACCATTTCGACGGCGAAAGGCGAAACGCCATTGGTATCGACGAGCTTGGAGGCCAGCAGGTACCGCCCCTGCATCATCTCGAGCGCGGACTCGCGGTCGGTGGGGCGGAATTCGCTGAGTGCGTTGGCGTAGTCTTCATTGCCGGGCCCGGTCCAGACCCAGCGGATCAGCGGATTGCTGACGGCAAAATCCGCCAGCCGTTTCGCACTGCGGCGCGCAAGGAACGCTATCGGGTTTGCCAACCGGTCCTCTCACACCCCACGGGCGCCCGCCCGACACCGGGCAAATGCCCAGTCACTCACAATATTCAGCGGCGCCGGAAGCGCGCAACGAAGAACCCGTCCAGCGTGCCAGCCTTTTCCCCAGGAACGATCAGCCCCGGATGGGTCCGCACCGCGCCGTCTTTGGTCACGGGAGCGGCCCATCCGTCAAGCTCCGTGGCATTGATGGGCAACGGATCGAGGCCCTGGGCGGTGGCCCAAGCGGCCTGCCGCTCGCCCTCCTGCGGCTCGAGCGAACACACGCAATAGACGAGAATGCCGCCCGGTTTGAGGCTGTCCCGGGCCTTGAGGATGAGCTTTTGCTGCAGCGCAATGCGGCTGGCGATGTCGGCGGGATCGCGGTGCCAGACCACTTCGGGATGGCGGCGAAAGGTCCCCGTTGCAGAGCATGGCGCATCGAGCAGGACGCCGTCGAACGGGATTTCGGGCATGTAGTCGGCCGCATCGGCGGTGACGATGGCCGCGCCAAAGTCGAGGCGCCCGAGGTTCTGCCTGAGCCGCTCGACCCGGGAGGGATCGCGGTCGACGGCGGTGACATCATAACCTGCTTTGACGAGCTGCGCCGTCTTGCCGCCGGGCGCCGCGCACAGATCGAGCACGCGGGCGCCGGCGGCCAGCTTGAGAAGCCGTGCGGGGATCGCCGCCGCCGCGTCCTGCACCCAGAAGGCACCCTCGGCGTAGCCGGCAAGCTGGTCGACGGAGCGGTCGCGGTCGACCAGGCGGACCGTATCGGCCAGTACCGGCGACGCACCAAGCCCGGGGTCCCCGGCCTTGAGTGTGAGATCGAGCGGCGCGCCGTCGAGCAGCGCCCGGGCGAAAGCCTCGATCGCCGCCTCGCCATAGGCGTCGCGCCAGACCTCGAGCAGCGGACGCGGAAACAGCGCCGAGGCGTCGAGCATGATGCTGTCGCGCCGGCGCTGTGCTTCGCGCAGGACGCCGTTCATCAGTTTGATGAGGTGCTGGCTTTTGGGATCGGCGCGCATCGCCTCGCCGGCCAGGAACAGCGCCGAATGATCGCCGGCGTCGGGCAGGAAGAGCAATTGCCCCAGGCTCAGGTGGAGGATGGCCCCGAACCGGCCGGATTTTTTCGGCAGGCCGCGTGCGAGCAGCGTGTCCACCAGCTTCGAGATCGGCCCGTGATAGCGAAGCGCGGTGGTGACGAGCCGGTTGCCGAGCGCCCGATCGCGCGGATCGGCGATTTCGGCGGCGGTGAAAGGTGAAAAGCTCGCACCCTTGAGCACCGCCTGCAGGCGGTCCGCCGCGATCAGCCGCAGCTTCAGGCCCGCCGCTTCCTTCGATTTCGCCAAGCCTTAGCCCCAGGGTCCGCGCCGATGCGGCTCCTCGCTATCGGTAAATTGCGGCACGCGCCAGCCGCTGGCGGCCGCGCTATCGGCGAAATGGGCGTCTATCGGCGGCCCGGGCGGCGCGGTGCGTCCCATCTCGCCGGCAATCTGCTGCAGCTGCGCGACGCGGCTTTCGACCGAGGGGTGGGTCGCGAACAGATTGTCCATGCCGGCACCGCGCAGCGGATTGAAGATGTACATGTGCGCCATGGCCGGGGTCTGCTCCGCTGCGACGTTGACCGTGCGCGAGGCGGCACCGGAAATCTTCTGCAGCGCCGAGGCGAGCGCCAGCGGCTCGCCGGAAATCTCGGCACCGCCGCGATCCGCCGCGTATTCGCGGGTGCGACTGATCGCCATCTGCACCAGACCCGCCGCGAGCGGCGCGAGGAACATCATCAGGAGCGCCCCGACGCCGCCGAGCGGATTGCTGCGCCGGTTGCCGCCGCCGAAGAAGAAGCCGAATTGCGCCAGCATCGAAATGGCGCCGGCCAGCGTCGCCGTGATGGTCATGGTCAGTGTGTCGCGGTTCTTCACATGCGTGAGCTCATGGCCGATGACGCCGGCGAGTTCATCCTCGTTCAGCGTGCGGAGCAGGCCCGACGACACGGCCACTGCCGCATTTTGCGGATTGCGGCCGGTCGCAAAGGCGTTCGGCTGGTCGGTATCGATGATATAGAGACGCGGTGGCGGCAGGCCGGCGCGGCCGGCCAGAGACGCCACCAGACGATGCAGCTCCGGCATTTGCCGCGGATCGACCTCATGCGCATTCTGCATCGAGAGCACCATGCGGTCCGCATTCCAGTACGCGAAGAAATTGGTGCCGATGGCGACCAGGAGCGCGATCAGCATGCCGGCCTGGCCGCCGATAAAATAGCCCACCACCATGAACAGCGCGGTGAGCGCCGCAATGAGGACACCGGTTCTGAGCAGATTGGCCATCGCCGTCTCGACACAGGGAAACACTGGCCAGTAAGATGGGGACCATGGACCAGACCGACAAGCCAGCCCCAAAGCCGCTGACCGAAGCGGCCCGCCGCGCCCTCGCGGAAGCCGAGGCGCGTCGCCGCGAAATCGACGCCAGGATAGCGGCGCAGCCCACGGAAAAGGGCGGCCGCGGTGGCCTCGATCCAAACCGCTACGGCGACTGGGAGATCAAGGGCCTCACCAGCGATTTCTAGGGCAGGACCACCAGGCCGCGCCGCCGCGCAGCCTCTGCAAGATCGGCGTCGAGGGTGGCAAGGTCGGCCTCGAGCCGCAACGCGAGCTCAAGGTAGGCTGCGTCATAACTGGTCAGCTTTTCGGCCCGAGCAAGCTCGAGCGTTGCCGCCCAGGCATTTGCGGCGGTGTCCTCGTCGACTTCGATCCCCATCCGGTCGATGCGCTTGAGACTGGCGGAGATTGCTTCTGCCGTGATGTGCCGCTTGCGCTCGCCCAGCAGCAGGATGTTGGCAAGTTCGAGGTGAAAGATGCCCGGCACCACGGCTGTCTCCAGCGCAACCCGGCGGCCGATACCCTCCGTAACCGCAGCGCTTTCGTCATCGAAGCACCATGTCAGCGCCACCGATGCATCGATGACCAGCGTCACCTGCGGCCCTCGTCGCGCAGCGCCTTCCAGTCGAGCCCGCCCAAGGTCGTTCCTTTGCGAAGCTTCCGAAGCTCCTCGAAGGCCTTCAGCGCCGCTTCCGGATCGTGCGCGGCCGCGCGGACCAGCTTCACCAGCGGTTTGCCATGCTTGGTGATGGTGATGTCCTCACCGGCCGCCGCCCGCTCGATGAGCGACGAAAATTTCATCTTGGCGTCCGCAATGCCGAAAGCAGCCATGCGCACCTCCATATGACCAGAATTATGGTCAGAATAGGCGCGGGCCGGCCGAATTTCAACTCACGGGACGGATTTCAGCCCACCCATCCTGCAGACGATCGCCCATTCCTGGGGCGTCACCGGCTGCACCGAGAGGCGGGAGAGCTTCACCAGCGCCATGTTCTCGAGGCTGGGGGTGTGCTTGATCTGCTCCAGCGTCACCGGCTTGGGCAGCGGCCGGTCGGCGACAACGTCGACGCACTCCCAGACGATCTTGCCGTTGGGGTTGGGCTCGGCGGTCGAATCGGGATGCGCGAGCCTCACCACGCGCATGATGCCCACGATCTCCTTGCCGATATTGGAGTGGTAGAAGAAGGCGAGCTCGCCGATCTTCATCAGCTTCATGTTGTTGCGCGCCGTGAAGTTGCGCACACCATGCCACTCCTCGACCGGCTTGTTGGTGAGGTCGGCGAAGCTGAACACATCCGGCTCGGACTTCATCAGCCAGTAGGCCATTTCTCTCTCCCTGAAACGCCGCTCTAGGCACGCATCCTGTTGACCACCGTCTTCCACGGCTTGACCATCACCATATCGAACAGGCCGGCCTCGATATAGGGATCGCGGTTGAACGCCGCCCGCGCCGTATCGAGGCTTTCGGACTCGATGATGACGATCGAGCCCACGCTCTCGCCCTTGTCGTTGAGGAAGGGACCGGCCAGCAACAGGCTGTCGCCGAGACTGTCGAGGAACTTGAGATAGTCGGGCCGCACGCGCAGCCGATCCTCGACGGCATTGGGACGGTCGAGTGCGACCAGGGCGAAAAGCATTCTAGTTCTCCCGTTTGAGGGGGCGCGACATGAGCCCCGCAACGATGCGGTCGATCGAGACGGTGCCCGACAGCAACTGGTTGACCGCGTCGATGAGCGGCGCCTCGACCCCGGCGCGCTGCGCGAGCGCCTGCGCCACCGGCGCGGTAAAGATGCCTTCGGCAAGACTGCGGGGCTCAAGCGTCTTGCTGCCGAGCGCCACGCCGTGCTGGTAGTTGCGCGACTGCGGCGAGGTGCAGCTCAGCGCGAGGTCGCCAAGACCGGCGAGGCCGGTCAGCGTCTCGGCGCGGCCGCCCAGCGCCGGCACGATACGGCTCAGCTCCGCGAAGGCGCGAGCGATCAGGCCGGCGCGGGCCGACGCGCCGAGCTTGGCCCCCTCGACCGCACCGGCAGCCAGCGCATAGACGTTCTTGAGCGCCCCGCAGAGCTCGACGCCCGTGATGTCGGCGGCGGCATAGAGCCGGAAGCTCGGGCCGGCGAGCGCCGCGGCGATGGACTCGGTCGCGGCGACGTCGTCGCCGGCGAGGGTCACGGCGGTGGGCCGGCCGGCCGCGACATCAATCGCGAAACTCGGACCGGACAGGACGTAGGGCACGGCATCTGGGGCGAGTTCGCTCAGGATCTCGCTCTGGCGCTTGAGGCTGTTGTGCTCGAGCCCTTTGGCGGTGAGCACGACGGGCTCGCCGAGATTGCCGAGCAGACCCAGGACCGCACGCGTCGACTGCGCCGGCACCGCAAGGATCACGAGATCGGCGCCGCTGTAGCGGCTGGTGGCGGCGATGTGGTGCGAAAGCTTGATGAGTCCCAGATGCTTGCGGTTGGTATGGGCCACGTTGATCTCGGCCAGCACATCCGGGTCACGGCCGATCAACGTCACGTGGCGGCCGGCGGTGGCAGCGGCCTGCGCCAGTGCGGTGCCCCATTCGCCGGCGCCGATCACCGCGACGCGCTCAATGGCCATGGCCGAGCCCCATGTCGGGGGCATCGAGGGGCCAGCGCGCCTTGGCGGCGATGTCGAAGCCATCGGTGTCGCCCAGAGCCAGCCGTTCGGCCCCGGCCCACGCAACCATCACGCCGTTGTCGGTGCAGAGCGGGATCGGCGGCACCACAAGACGCGCCCCGGCGTTCCCGGCGGCCGCCCGCAGTCCGCCGCCGATCGCCCGATTGGCCGCGACACCGCCAGCCACGACAAGCACCGGCGCCACGGTCGGCATCTGCCCCGCAAATCGGGCAAGCGCCGCGCGGGCTCGGGTGCTGACGATCTCGGTGACCGCGCGCTGGAACGAAGCGCAGATATCGGCCGCGTCCCGGTCGCTGAGCGGCGCGATGGCTTCGGCCGCCAGCCGCACCGCCGTCTTGAGGCCGGAGAAGGAGAAGTCGAGCCGGTCTTGCTTGAGCAGCGGCCGCGGGAAGTCGAAGCGGTGCGGATCGCCTGTCTGCGCCAGCCTTTCCACCTCCGGACCGCCCGGCACGCCGAGCCCGAGAAGTTTGGCGACCTTGTCGAACGCCTCGCCGAGCGCGTCGTCGATGGTGGTACCCCAGCGCTCATATTGGCCGACGCCCCGGACGAGGACGAACTGGCTATGCCCGCCGGACACCAGCAGCAGCAGGTACGGGAACTGCAGACCGTCGGTCAGCCGAGCGGTGAGCGCGTGCGCCTCGAGATGGTTGACCGCAATCAGCGGCTTGCCGAGCGCGGCGGCCAGCGCCTTGGCCGTGGTGAGGCCGACCAGCACCCCGCCGATGAGGCCAGGTCCAGCCGTCGCCGCGATGCCGTCGACATCGCCGAGCGGCATCCCGGCCTCGGCGGCGGCACGGGCGATGATGTGGTCGAGATGGCTGACATGCGAGCGGGCGGCAAGCTCAGGCACGACGCCGCCATAGGGGGCGTGTTCGGTGAGCTGGCTGCGCACGACGTTGCTGAGGATGCGGCCCGCCCCGGACGCATCGCGCGTAACGATCGCCGCCGCCGTCTCGTCGCAGCTCGTCTCGATGCCCAGAAGCCGCATTGCGCCTGCTTTCGCTCCAGTTTAAGGCGTGCCCAACTCGCTATAGGGGACCGCCCGGCTTTGCAATCTTCGCCCTTTCTGCGCATCGGAACCCGCGGTTCTGCGCTGGCCCTGGTGCAGGCGCGGCTGGTGCAGCGACTGCTGGCCGAAGCGCATGGCGTAGATCCGGAGCGCATAGAAATCCACGCGATCACCACCTCCGGCGACACGCTGAAGGACGCGCCGCTCGGCGAAGTGGGCGGCAAAGGCCTGTTTTCCAAGGAGATCGAGGCGGCGCTCGACGCCAACGAGGTCGATATCGGGGTCCATTCCTCCAAGGACATGGCGACGACCCTGCCGGGTGGGCTCAGGCTGGCGGCATTTCTCGAGCGCGAGGATATCCGCGACGCTTTCGTGTCG
This sequence comes from Devosia sp., assembly GCA_035564755.1. GTDB lineage: Bacteria > Pseudomonadota > Alphaproteobacteria > Rhizobiales > Devosiaceae > Devosia_A. The sequence goes on from DATMTK010000062.1 coordinate 9,820, forward strand.
CTCAGGGCCAAGTCGGTCGATGAACTGCCGCGCGGCGCCAAGCTCGGCTCGTCCTCGCTCAGACGGGCGGCGCAGATGCTGCGGGCCCGGCCGGACCTGCAGATCGTGCCATTCCGCGGCAACGTCGACACCCGCCTGCGCAAGCTGGCGGACGGCGTGGCCGACGCCACGCTGTTGGCGGTGGCCGGGCTCAACCGGCTGGGGCGGCAAGCCGAGATAACATCCTATCTCGATCCCGATCGGTTCCCGCCGGCCCCGGCACAGGGTGCCATCGGCCTCGAAATCCGCGAGACCGACCAGCGCACCGCCGACCTGATTGCGCCGCTCAACCACGCGCCGACCACGACAGCCGTGCTGGCGGAGCGAGCGTTGCTCGGGGCGCTCGACGGCTCGTGCCGCACCGCGATCGGCGCCGTCACCCGCCTTGACGGCAAGACCCTCCGCCTCAAAGGCGAAATCCTGTCGCCGGACGGTCAGATCGCCATCTTCGGCGAGCTCGAGGGACCTGCCGCGGAGCCGGCGGAAATCGGCCACGAACTGGGCCAAATCCTCCGCGACAAGGCCGGTTCAGACTTCTTCAAACTGTTCCCGGCATAACCGATCCGATGGTCAGACTGCTCGTGACACGGCCCGAACCCGATGCGAGCGAGACCGCAGCCCGGCTCAATGCCCTGGACATCGAAGCCGTGATCGAACCCCTGCTGATCGCCGAGACGCTTGCCACCGGACTGCCCGAGGCCGCCGGCTTTGCGGCGATGGCGGTCACCAGCGCGAACGCCTTGCGGGCGCTCGAGGATCGCGGCGAGCTGCGACGATTTCTCGGGCTCCCCCTCTACGCCGTCGGCGACCGCACGGCGGCCGTGGCGCGGAACTATGGCTTTGCCAAAATCATCAGTGCGCAAGGCAGTCTCGATGATCTGGTGGCACTGCTGGCCAAAGCGGGCATTGGCGGGCCGGTCTTTTATCCGGCGGCGCGGCATCAATCCGGCGATCTGGGCAAGGCGCTGGCGCCACACGGCGTCATGGCGATCACCACCCCGGTCTACGACATGCGGCCAGCAGAAGAACTGAGCGAGAACCTACGCGCCGACCTCGCAGCCGATGCGCTCGACGGCGCGTTGTTCTATTCGCGCCGCACGGCCGACACCTTCGTCAGCCTCGTCCGCGGCGTGGACTCTTCTCCCCGGCTGCGGATGCTCTGTCTGTCCGAAAGCATTGCCGAACCGCTGATCGCCGCCCATTTCGTGCGGGTATCGCTGGCTGATCACCCAAGCGAGGAGGCCATGATGAGCCTCGCGCTGTCGTTTGCCCGCGACCGGAAACAGGGCATGATGGCCCAAGGAAGGATCTAGCGATGGCTGACCGTTCGACCGGCCCCGTTAAGCCACCGGTGATCGACCTCACCGCCCGCAGCGGCGCGCGCCCGGAGACCGAAACGCGCAGCGCCGCCAACGACACCATCGATCGTCCGGCCGCCAAGACCCGGCCGCCGCTCGATCTACGCGAGGCGAACTGGCCGCTGCTGGCCGCCGTGGGCGTCGGCGGCGCGGTTCTCGGCACGCTGCTGACCTATCTGCTCGCAACCGTGATACCGCTGCCGAGCCATTTGCCGGCCTTGCCGCCCGACCTGAGCCGCGTGGTAAGCGCGCAGGGCGACAAGCTCACCACGCTGACCGATGCCGTCGGCACCCTCGAGGACACCACCAAGAAGACGCAGGTGAGCCTCGACGCGACGATCACCCAGCTCGACGGCGACATGAAATCCGTCAACACGCAGATGGCGGGGCTCAAGGCGTCGATCCCGCTGGCGCAGCCGGCGGTCGACCTCGGCCCGCTCAACGAACAGCTCAAGACGCTCAAGTCGCAAGTGGATGCGATGGCCGCCGGCGCCTCCGGCGGCGACGCCGGAGTGATCGCGCAGAACATCAGCGACCTGCAGACCTCGGTGGCAAGCGTCACCTCGCGGCTCGGCGGCGTCGACCAGACCCTGACCTCGCTGCGCACCGATCTCGACGCCAGCCGCAAGGCGCTGAGCGACCACATCAACGCGGCGCTGCCCAAAGAGGTCGGCCCTGCCATGAAGCTGCCATTGCTCTTGAGCGGCCTCGAAAGCGCCTTCGCGACCGGTCGGCCGTTCCAGGACGAGCTGAGTGCGTTGACAGTGGTGATGCCGGACCTCGTCGTGCCGGCGGAACTGAAGGCTGCCGCGGCCACGGGCCTCAGCCGGCCCGATACGCTCGACCTCAGGTTCGAGGCGGTCCTGCCCGATATCCTCGCCGCACGTGACCATAGCTCCGGCGACTGGACGCAGAACGCCGTCGACTGGGCGAAGTCGCTGCTCGCGCTACGCCCCGCCAGCGAAGAAGCCGGCAACGATCCCGAAGCGGTGGTCTCACGGCTCGAAGGCGCCATGAACCGGCACGATTATGCTACGGCCAAGGCCCTGCTGGCGCAGCTGCCCGCGCCGATGCAGCAAGCGGCCGGCCCGGTCGCCGCAGACATCGATGCGCACGCCGCCGCCGACCAGCTCGTCGTCGACCTCAGGACCAAGGGCCTCGCCGCCGCGGAGACCACTCCGTGATCCGGCTGGCCACCTGGATTGTCGTTTCACTCATCGTCACGGCGATCATCGCCTGGCTGGTGAGCCTGCCCGGAACCGCGCTGATCGAGGTTGCGGGCTACAGGATGCAGCCCAAGCTCGGCATGGCGGCCTTCCTGATTGCGGCCGGCCTCGCCGCGGTGATCATCTTCTGGAGCGTGCTGCGCCGCCTGCTCGATGCACCACGCTATTTTGCCAAGCTCAACCGCGACCGCCGGCGCGACGTCGGCGTTGCCGCGCTCAGCGACGGCTTCGTCGCGCTGCAGGCAGGCGACCCCAACCGTGCCCGTGTACTGGCCCGCGAAGCGCGCAGCAATCTGCCGCGCAACCATGCCGCACAGTTGCTGGAAGCACGTTCTGATCTGGCGCTGGGCGACATGCAGTCGGCGCGCGAGCACTACCGGGCTCTGATCTCGAACAAGAAGACCGCCGTGGCCGCGCTGGCCGGGCTCTACGAGCAGGCCCATACGCAAGGCCGCAGCGATGCCGCTCTGAACTTTGCGCAAAAGGCGGTAGCACTGGCGCCGCAGACGCGTTGGGCCTCCGACGCCGTGCTCGATGATTTGACGCGTCGCGGCAAGTGGGAGGAGGCGCTCGCCCGCACCAATGCCGAGACCGCCGTGACGCGCGAAGAAAAGATGCTGAAGCGGCGCCGGCAGGCGGTGCTCGAAACGGCGCTCGCCCGCGAGCTCGCCGAAAGCGATCCCTCCGTCGCGCTCGACCACGCACTGGTTGCGCTGAAGCTGGTTCCGGACTTCGTGCCGGCCGCGCTGATTGCGGCGCGCATTCAGTCCAACCGCGGCGATACCCGTCGCGCCATGAGCCTGTTGCGTCGCGGCTGGCGCGCCACCTCGCACCCGCACCTGGCGACGCTCTATGCCAATGCCCAGACGGGGGCCTCGGCGGTGGAGCGCCTGAAGCGCGTACGCGAGTTGATCGACCTGCCGCCGCCGAACCGGCCGGCCGCGATCGTCCTCGCCCGTGCCGCGGTCGAGGCCTTCGACTGGGCCACGGCGCGCAGCGCGCTGGCCGAATATATGGAGAAGGACCCCACACAGGCGGTTTGCCTGCTGATGGCCGAGATCGAGGAAGGCCAGAACGCCGATCAGGGCCGTGCCCGCGAATGGCTGGCGCGGGCGGTGCGCGCGCCACGCGATCCGGTCTGGGTCGCCGACGGCATCACCTCGGACGACTGGGAACCGATCTCACCGGTGACCGGCGAGCTCGACGCCTTCGAGTGGCGCGTACCGCTGGCGCAGGCTGCGACGAGCAAATCGGAGCCGCTGCCGCTGGCGGCGAGCCTGCCGGTTCCACCGCCCGAAACTTCACTTGCGCCCCCAACCGGCGCTCAGTAAAAGACCCCGGCTTCCGGGGCTCGCTCCGGCGGCGCGCCGCTTTAGCTCAGTTGGTAGAGCACATCATTCGTAATGATGGGGTCGCGTGTTCGAGTCACGCAAGCGGCACCAGCTTTCCCCCGCACTCATATCTCATGCTGCGGCGGGCTGTGGACGATGGGATCGAGCAGGCAGCCGCCGATCTCGAGGCCGAGCACCACGCCGCCCGGGGCTTGTGCCAGGAAGCCGCGCGTCACGTCCTGATAGCTGTCGCCCGTATAGAGCGAGGTGTCCTGCACGACCGCCTGGAGGCGATCCGTCGGGATCATGTAGACCACCGCGCCCTTGTTCTGGAAGTCGTGCACCACGGTATCCAGGCTGGTGCACTGGTCGTCGGCAAAGGCCGCGCCGGCGCCGAGTCCGGCCGTTGCGGCAATGACGGCAAAAACAAGCGAACGATGAGCAGGGGTCATTTCTGTCTCCGGGCAATCTTCGCTCGCCCGCGACGATCGCTACTGCTGGGTGCGGCCGTGGCCGCCTGTTACCCTCGTCGCAAGCAACGCCGCGCAGCCGGGAACCGATCCCGTCACAGATTCGAGAAGCAGGAGCTGAAAAGCGAAGGACCGGGGTAACGCTCGCCCCGGTCCTTCTGGGGTGGAGCAGCCTGTTGCGACCGTGGCCGTCCGCCCTTTCCTCCGAAAAGGAACGGAGGCGCGAAGCCTCCGTCCCTCTCGACGCGGACGAGACAGGCTCGGCTCGCCGCGAGGATCGACTGGCCCGGCCCCTCTGGAGAAACGGAGGAGCCAGGCTCCGCCAACTCATGGCGGTGGGGCTTTGCGCGAGCCTGTCGCGAAGCTTACTTCGCAGTAATGGGGCGGAAAGAATGTATCGCCCCAAGGGTTTGGTTGTGGAGCAGGGCGGGCCGGCCTTGCATCTGCCACAACCGGCAGCGACACGGGCGAGGCGATGCGGGCAGCAGCCGATTCGCTCCCTACCGCGGCTGGCGGGCCGTGGGAGCGAGGATAGTCGGACCCTCTCGTCGCGCGATCGCAGCCATTGCGGGGATGCCGCTGATGAAGACGGCCTGGTTTATCGTTGTCCGCAGCGCCGAGACCTGGTGGGTCGATTTCGAGGGCGATTCGGAAGGGCCTTACGACGATATCGACATGGCCAAGATCGAGGCGATCAGCAAAGCCCGTGCTTTCGACGACGGTGAGCGGCAGGCCATCGTCTATGCGCCCGACGAAGAGGGTGTGCAGCGGCCGATCTTCCGCGGCGCACAGCGGCTTGCAGGGATGCGGGCGGCCGGCTGAGGCCGCGGCAAACCATCGACGCAACTTCTCCGAGCGGTCGGGCGTTCTTTCGTCAACAATGCCGGACCGCGTCGCCTGTGCCGCGCTCTGCCCGCGATGTGCGGGCGGCGCAAAGGCTGGGTTGTCGCAACGTTCCGGCTCCCAGGAAGGAACGTCAGATCATGCGCAAATCCGATATCGACCACATGCTGGAAGTCGCCGTGGCCAAGGCTCTCGGCGTGAAACTGCCACACCTGCGCACCGCGGCGCGGCCCACGCGCAAGCCGGTGCACGCACATCGGCCGGTCAGGCGCGCAGCGTAAGGATTCAGTAGTCGACTTCGTCCATCGCGGCGCGCACCGACGGGTGCACCCAGATCGGCATTTCATAGGGCGGCGCAAAGATCTGGCGCCGCTCTTCGTCTGTGGAGTCGAAGAACGGATAGCGCCGCAGGGTCTTTTCGTAGACCTCCTGCGCCCTGGTGCCCCATAGTTCCATCGGGAAACCGACGCCCGGATATTCCCGTGCTTCGCACATCAGGCTGGAGCTCAGCACCCGCTTGTAGAAGGCCCCGTGCTCCGGTCGCACGCAGTGCAGGCCGTAGGTCGCGCGGAAATAGCGCGTCGCCATCACCGCCAGACGAAGCGTCAGGAACGGCAGCGCCGGGTAGGCAAGGCTCATTTCGAAATCGACCGTAAAGCGTGTCGGATCGACAAAAGTCGCGCCCTGCTCGAGGAGCGGCTTCAGAACATCGGCAAACAGCGTATTCGCCGGCGAGCGCGGGTGCTCCGCCGTGACGTGATGGATGCGCAAGGACGATGCAAGCGTGCCATCGATATAGACGCCGAAATTCCACGAATTCGGATAGAGGTCGAAGTCGTCGAACTCGTCGCGCAGCAGCCCGAGACTGTTGAACGGAATGAAGCTCTCACGACGATAAGCATCGTAACGGAGCTTATAGACCTGGTCCTCCAGGTCGGAAGGCTGCACGCGCCGGTATTCAACACGATCCAAAATATCAATCAGCGTGCCGGCAAAACTAGACACCGGAGCCAATTGGTTCTGAGCGGCCACACTCATCACTCAATCCCCAAAACCTAGGGGAGCTTGTAACCCTTTCTTAAGGATAATTGAACTGCCGTGAGCGCAGAACCGCTCTGCAAAGCGCGCCGCACTCGCCAAACGGGCGGAAAAATGCCAGCCGTTTTAACGGTTTAACAGGCGTTAACCAAGATTGCGGATACGCGTGTCCGCGTATTGGGCGCTGGCGCCTTCCATCCGGTCGATGAGTTCGGCAATTTCCCGCTTGGGCAACGGCACGCCGAACAGATAGCCCTGGATTTGATCGACCTTGGTGTGCGCCTGGATGAGGGCCAACTGCTCCTCGGTCTCGACGCCTTCGGCGGTAACCGTGAGGTTGATGTCCTTGCCGAGCTGCGCGACGTTGGACAGCAATTTGAGAGACCGCGCGTTGGACGTGATGTCCATGACGAAGCTGCGATCGACCTTGAGCTTGGTGAACGGCAGCGCCTGCAGATAGCTCAGCGACGAATAGCCGGTGCCGAAGTCGTCGAGGGCAATGCCGATCCCGCGCTTGCCGAGCGCCGAAAGGATCTTGGTAGCGTTCTCGCGCTCTTCGATGAGCGCGGTCTCCGTGACCTCGACCTCGAGCCGGCGCGGCGGCAGGCCGGCGGCCGCCAGCGCGCTCATCACCATGTCGTCGACGTCGTCGTTACGGAAGTCGCGGGCCGAAATGTTGACCGAGACTGAAATATCGTTCGGCCAGTTGACGCATTCGGCGGCAGCGGTGCGCAGAGCCCAGCGCGTGATGTCGGAGATGAGCCCCGTTTCTTCGGCGATCGGAATGAAGAGCCCGGGCGGAATCGTGCCGAGCTGCGGGTGGGTCCAGCGAGCCAACGCCTCGCAGGCCACGACCTTGCGTGACTTGAGGTCGATGAGGGGCTGGAAGGCGAGCGTCAGCGCACCGGCATCGACAGCAATCTTCAGTTCGGTCTTGAGGCGCTGGCGATAGCGATAGGCCGTGTCCATCTCATCGTGGAACAACTGGAACTGCGCTTTACCGTTGCCTTTGGCCTTGTAGAGGGCCAGGTCGGCCTTGGTCATCAACCCGTCGAGCTCTTCGTCGGTTTCGTTCGACGCGACGATCCCGATCGATACATTTGTCGAGAGGCTTTCACCCATGATCGAGAATGGGGCCTTGAACGCGGCGAGGATCGTGTTCGCCTCGGACTCGACGGCGTTGGCGTCGATATCGCCCGAGCGATAGGCAATGAACTCGTCGCCGCCCAGCCGGGCCACGAGGCCATTGAGCCCAAGCGCGCGCTTGAGCCGATCGGCCGCTTCGACCAGCAGCCGGTCTCCGACGAGATGGCCGGCCGTATCGTTGACGTGCTTGAAGTCATCGATGTCGACGATCATCAGCATCGCCGTATCGGTCGACTGCTTGCTGCGGCGGCGATCGAGATCGGCGCTCACCTGCTGGGCGAAGTAGCCGCGGTTTGGCAGACCGGTGAGCGCATCGTAGTGCGCCATGAAGTTGATTCGCTCTTCCGACCGCACGCGCTCGGTGATGTCCTCGAACAGCAGCACGACCTTGTCGTCGCGCGAGCTGACGGTGACTTCGGTGTAACGGGCATTGGGCAGCTTCAACAGCACCTTGCCGCTGCGGGCGCCGCTGACCACCCGCATCAGATCTTCGGCCGAGCGCTGCGGGATGGCGCCGCGGCTCGCCGCCTGGGCCAGAAGCGCGTTGAAGGAGCGTCCCATCCAGCTGCCGGGCACGAAACTGTCGAATACCTCTTCGGCTTCACCATTGACCACGGCGATCAGCCCGGCGGCATCGAGCATGGCGAGGCCGTGATGCATGGTGTCGAGCGCGGTGTCGAGCTCGACGGCGAGGCGGTTGGCATCGACCCGGGCATGCACCGCGCTCAGCAGCACGTTGCGGACGTCTGCTGCAAGGAAGCGGAACGAGATCAGCATGGGCAGCAGCAGCACGCCCAGGATCGGGTAGTAGAAGTCGCCTTTGAACAGCAGGCTGCCGCACAACAGCGCCACCGCGATGGTGAGCTGGATGTTGAGCATCCGCACAAGACCGAAATTGCGCGTCACGATGCCGACCATGCATGCGACGGTGGTCGTCATGCTGATCAGCTCGGCGAACGGATCGTTGGCGAACAGGAAGCTGATGACGCACCAGAGGCCGCAATTGAGCGCCATGGCGGTGGCCCAGTAGGTGGCGCGCACCTCCCACTTTTCGGCTTCGACCACATCGGTCGGTCCGACCTTGGCGGCAATGAATTGCGTGATGGCAATGTAGCGGCCGATCGCGATCACGATGAACAGGCCGGTGATGCCCCAGAGCAGAGGCGAGGACGTCTTGAACGCCGAGGCGCCGGAGCCGACGGCGCAACCGAGCACGGCCATCAGCATGGCGCGCCGGTCGCCATAGACGGATCGGACCATCGACACATAGTCGATGGCGGGCATCGATTTGCTGGCCGGCTCGAACATGAACACCGTCGGGGTCGGTTGACGAAGGATCATGCGCGCAAAGCCGTTAATGCCGCATTTCGAGCCGGGACATCGTGAGGGCAAAGCCCCCGGATTCCGGGCGAGAGCGGTCGAATCACCAGCCATGGTTTATGGAGCGTTCGACCAATTGACGTGAATTTGCCGGCAGATTCCGGGAAACCGGGCAGGTGTTCTCAAACCGCTTTGGATCACACGTTCCGGTCGATGACGGCGCGCAGTGACTTGCGCAGCCGCTTGAACTCCTTTTTTCCCAGCGCGTCCTTGCAGCGGAGCTCGAGCGCCGCCTGCGCCTGCTGCCGGGCCCTTGCAGCGGCCTGGCCGGCCGCCGTCAACTGCACATGCTTGATCCGGCGGTCGACCGTATCCTGGACACGAACCAGGAGTTCGTCGGCCTCGAGTGCGTCGAGGAGTTGCTGTACGGCCTGTTTGCTCAGGCCCATGCGCGCCGTGAGTTGAGTTTGCGGCAGACCACCGGCACCGAGCTGCTCGAGCACTGCCGCGCCGGCGCCCAACGCCGATGGCGGGCCCTGGCTCGCCAACGCCTCCCGCAGCTTTTTGTGCCAGATCTGCGTTGCCTGTTCGAGGATTCTGCCGAGATCGTCCGCCATCTTGACGTTATCGCCGATGGCGCGGGCAGGAGTCGAGAGCGTAAGCTGGGGCGAAGGAGAGCGGCGATGACGGTTCTCAGTGAAAGCGAGCGGACGGCGGCCCTTAAGCGGCTGGCGGGCTGGCGGGCGAACGCCGATGGCGCCGCCATCGAGCGGGAGTTCAAGTTCAAGGACTTTTCCGAGGCCTTCGGCTTCATGACGAGGGTGGCGCTGCTGGCGCAGGCGGCCGACCATCACCCGGAATGGTCGAACGTCTACAACAAGGTCGCGATCCGGCTCAGCACCCACTCGGCGGGCGGCGTGACGGACAAGGACGTGGCCCTGGCCGAGGCGATCGACAGGCTCGTTACTTGAAATTCCGGCCTTTCGGCATGGCCGCCCGCGCCTGCCGCTCCGCCGTCTCCTCCTGCTTGAGGCGCGGCACGTCGTGAGCGGGCGTGACGTCGAGAGTGCCTTCGTCGGCCCGGGCGAGCACCGTATCGCCCAGGGACCGGCCATTGGAGAGCGCCAGCAGTTCGCCGGTGAGATCGGTGAACTGCTCGGCAACCACATGGATCACGAGGCCCTCGACCTGCAGCCGGCCGCGCACCCCCATGGCGCGCGAGGCAAGGATCGTGCGCCGTTGCGCATCGAACACCTTTGACCAGATGACGATGTTGGCAATGCCGGTTTCGTCTTCGAGAGTCGCAAAGACGATGCCGCTTGCCGTCCCCGGGCGCTGCCGGACGAGAACCAGACCGGCAACCTCGACGCGATCGCCGTTGCGATGCTGTCCCAGATCGGCGCAGCGCACGATACCGCGCCGATCGAGGCTCCGGCGCATGAAGCTCATTGGATGCGCCTTGAGTGAAAAGGACATCGTTCTATAGTCGTGGATGACGTTCTCGCTGTGCCGCATCAGCGGCAGCTCAGGATCGGCCTCACCCGCGACGGTCGGACGGCCCGCCTGCTTGAAGAGCTGCAGCGAGTCCGCGCCGTCGCTGCCTTTGAGCCCCCGCACCAGCCACAAGGCCTTGCGGCGGTTGAGCCCGAGGGACTGGAACGCATCGGCTTCGGCGAGCTTTTCGAGCGCCGCGATGGGCAGCCCCGATCGAACCCACAGATCATGGATCGAGCCGTAGCCTGAGCCACGATGCTCGATCAGGGCTTTGGCATGCGCTTCCTTGAGGCCGGAGATCTGCGAAAAACCGAGACGTACGGCCTTGTTCGACCAGATCTGGTCGCGCATCTCGCGATGCCGGTTCCAGGCCTGCGGACCGGCCTCCGGCCCCTCCTCGAGCGCGCTTTCATAGTCGGAGCGATTGATATCGACCGGCCGCACCTCGACGCCGTGCTCGATCGCATCGCGGATGAGCTGCGCAGGTGCATAAAAACCCATGGGCTGGCTGTTGAGCAGCGCGGTGAGGAACACATCCGGATAGTGGCATTTCAGCCAGCACGAGACATAGACCAGAAGCGCAAAGGAGGCCGCGTGGCTTTCCGGGAAACCGTAGGAACCGAACCCCTCGATCTGTTTGAAACAGGATTCCGCAAACTCGCGCGGATAGTTCTTGGCGAGCATGCCGCTGATGAACTTCTCGCGGAATGCCGTGACGCCGCCGGTCCGCTTGAACGTCGCCATCGAGCGGCGGAGGCGGTCGGCCTCACCGGGAGAAAAACCGGCACCGATGACGGCGATCTGCATGGCCTGTTCCTGGAACAGCGGCACACCCATCGTCTTGCCGAGGACAGCCTCGAGCTCCTTTGAAGGATAAGTGACAGTCTCCTGTTTGAGTCGCCGCTTGAGGTAGGGATGCACCATGCCGCCCTGGATGGGCCCGGGCCGCACGATCGCCACTTCGATCACGAAGTCGTAGAAATTGCTGGGCTTGAGCCGCGGCAGCATCGACATCTGCGCGCGGCTTTCGATCTGGAACACGCCGATCGTGTCGGCGCGGTGCGTCATCTCGAACACCGGCCGCGCGATCTCGGGCGCATCGTGCGCCTCCGCCTGCAACTGGGTCATGCGTACGTCGTGCTTGTAATGGGCTTTCATAAGATCGAACGCACGCCTGAGGCAGGTCAGCATCCCAAGCGCCAGTACATCGACCTTGAGGATGCCGAGCGCATCGATGTCATCCTTGTTCCACTCGATGATGGCCCGCGTCTCCATCGCGGATTTGCCGATCGGCACCAGCCGGTCGAGCTCGTCGCGCGTGATGACGAAGCCGCCGACATGCTGGCTGAGATGACGCGGAAACCCATGCAGCTCGCGTGCGCATTCGAGCACCATGCCGAGCGTGCGCTCGGTGGGATCGAGACCGAGCCCGCGCATTTCGTCCGTGCTGACGGTGCTGCCCCAGCCCCAATGCAGCTGGTTGATCGCGCCGATCATGTCGTCGGAGAGGCCGAAGACTTTCGCCACCTCGCGCAGCGCGCCGCGCGAGCGATAGCAGATGACGTTGGCCGTAAGTCCCGTGTGGTTGCCGCCGTACTTGGCATAGACATAGGCCATGACCTCTTCGCGCCGCTCGTGCTCGAAATCGACGTCGATGTCGGGAGGCTCGTCGCGCTCGGTGGACAGGAACCGGCCAAAGACGAGATCGACCTTGGTGGGGTTCACCTCGGTGATTTCGAGGCAGAAGCAGACCACCGAATTGGCGGCTGAACCGCGTCCCTGGCAGAGGATCTTGAGCGCGTAGCGGGCGTGCATGACGATGTCGTGCACGGTAAGGAAATAGGGCGCGTAGCCCTTGTAGGCGATGAGGCAAAGCTCGGACCAGATCGTTCGCTTGACCTCGTCGGGGATGTTGCCGCCGAAGCGTTTCTCGGCGCCCTCCCAGGTCAGCCGCTCCAGCGTCTCCTGCGTCGTCTCGTCGGCAATCTGTTCGGTCGGATAATTGTATTTGAGCTGATCGAGGCTGAAGCCGATGCGGCGAGCAAAGTGCGCGGTTTCGCTGATCGCTTCCGGATGCTCGCGGAACAGCCGGCGCATCTCCTCGGGCGTTTTGACGTGCCGCTCGGCATTGGCCTCGAGACGGCGGCCGGCCTCGTCGATCGTCATGTGCTCGCGGATACAGGTCACCACGTCCTGCAGCACGCGCCGCCCGGGCTCGTGATAGAGCACGTCATTGGTCGCGAGCATCGGCACCTGACGGCGCCGGCAAAGATCGGCGATGCGGTTGAGCCGCGCCCGGTCGTCGCCGCCGAAGCGACAGGCGGCACCGATCCAGACGCGGCCCGGTGCCCTGGCGGCAAGCGCATGGAGCGTCGTTTCGGTACGCTCCCAATCGTCCTCATCCGGCATCAGGATAAAGAGCTGGCCGAGGGTGAAATCCTCGGCACTGAGATCGACGATCCTGGAGGCGGACAACGCCGGGGCCAGGTCGCCGAATTCGAGAATGGGCGCGCCCTTGTCGCTTTCCTTGCGCAGATTGGCGATGCTGAGGAGCTTGCAGAGGCGGCCGTAAGCGTTGCGGTCCGTCGGGTAAGCGACGATATCGGGCGTGCCGTCGGCAAAGCAGAGGCGCGTGCCCACGAGATAGCGGAAATCGGGGCGCGGCCGCGGCTCGACATCGCGCAGCGCCACATAGGCGCGAACGACGCCGGCAAAGCTGTTGCGATCGGTAAGTCCGAACCCGCCCAGACCCAGACCATTCGAGGCGAGCGCCAGCTCTTCGGGATGCGAACCACCGCGCAGGAACGAGAAGTTCGACGTCGAGACCAGCTCGATATAGCCGTTTTCGCCATCGGTCATGGAAAGAACCCGTGCATGTACCAGCGCGGCTTCCGGGCGATCCCGAGGAGACCGAGGCGGAACAGCCAGAAGCGGCGTCCCCCGTCATCCTCGGCGATGTAGTAATCGCGCGACAGCGTGCCCTCTTCGTAATAGCCGTCCGGTCCGCCGGAAGTCTTTGCCGCTTCAATCGTTTCCGCAGTGAGGCTCAACGCCTGGTCTGCATTTCGCCACTCGGCAGCGATACGTTCTGGCCCGGACGCTTTCATGAAGCGATAGGTGACGCGGCGCCAGACCATGCTGGCAGGCGGCGCATCGGGCACCTCGGCGATGACGTTGATCGGTTCGGGTTGCGGCAGGAGCCGCAGCGGACGCGGCGCTCTTACGAGAGGCGCCACTACCTCTGGTTCGGCCGCGGCGGCCAGCACCGGTACCAGTTTCACAGCCCGCTCGGGAACATGCGTGTTGACCGGATACGACTGCACAACGGCGAGCGCCCCGAGCCGGCTCGCCATGCGATCATAAAGATGATCGAGCGTCGCCGCCCCATCGTCGACGCCGAACGCGCCGACCTGCGCTGCCTGCAGTGGGCTCATCGAGCTCGCCGCCAGCCGGATCATGTCGATGCCGAAGCCGGCATCGTACTCCCCGCCGAGCCGCTCGGCCCGGTAGGCGAAGAGCCGGCTGATATGACCGGCATCACGGGTGGCCCGCGCTGCATTGACCGAGAGCGTCATGACCTTGTGGTCGACCCGATAGAGGAACAGGTGGAATGCCTGCGCGCCGATGCCTTGCCGTTCGAGCCGCAGGGACAATTGCACCGCCAGATCGTGCGTGCACATCAGCACATCGTCCATCAGCCCGATGGGATCGGCGAAGCGATGCTCGGCAAAATGCTCCACGAGCGGCAGACGCGGCACCAGCTTCTCCTCGGCCCAGCCGAGTGCCTGGTCGAGACGGAGAAGAAACGATGCACCTAAACGCGCCTGCATGCTCGAGCGGTCGCGCTCGTAGAGCTGGCCGATGCGCTTGAGCCCGAGCTGGACAAGGCCGGCGATCTGCGGCTCATCGAGCCGCAGCGCTGAGACCGGCAGATAACTCAGCGCCCGCCCTTCCTCGCCCTCAGCAAGCACCTGGCCAGGCGCAAAATGCGCCAGCGCCCAGGCGGCGCCGATGGTCGAGGCCACTGCACCATCGACCGCATAGCCCAAAGCCTCGAGCCGGCTGATGAGCTGCGCCAGCATCGCCTGCTCACCGGAAAACAGGTGGCTCACCCCGGTGATATCCAGGCAAAGATCGCCGTAAGGCGCATGGTCGGCGACAACCGAGACGATCGGCGAGGCATTGGAATGCCAGTCTGAAAAATCGGCAAACACCTGCCCGGTAAAGGCCTGATCGATCTCGCGCGTTTCAAGATTTGGAACCAGCGCCCGCGCATCCGAGAGCGACTGACCGACACTCAGGCCTTCGGCAGATGCCTGCTGGTCGAGCGCCGCGACCCGCATGGCACCGCGCTGCTTCTCCCACAGGACCAGCGGCTTGTCCGATTGCGCGAGGGCAGGATCAGCCCGCTTCAGACAATCGGTCGCCCAGCGCGGCAGATGCAGCATAAGGTAGCGCCGGTCGCCGCGGAACAGCGGCAACTCCATGCCGGCTTTCGATGTCTGCAAGAACGAACCCAGTTTCCGACCAGTCGACCAGATATTCTTCTCCGTCCGGAGCCACCCTCCGCCGCTTGCCCAGGCTGCCTTTCTCGAGCACCACCCGCCATCGTGGCGGACCCGGCGCCCGTTCGTCGAATGCCGGCGATCTGCTGAGCTCCGGAACGACCTTCCAGCGGAATTTTGCGGCGCTGGCCTCACGATCCCGCGCATAGCGGACGAGGAAGACCGAAGCACCGGATGCAGCGGTCCTGAGGCTCATCCGTCGCGAGGCGGTGAAATCGAGCGCCTTATGCGCATGACCGATGTCGGCAACAACCGCCGCCACCGCCTTGCAGGCAATCGCTTCTTCCACCGCCCACAGGAGCTCGGTGATCGTCTGCGGCCGGACGAAGACAACCTGCTCGGCCGGAAGCCCGAACTTTTTGAGCCCCAGGCCATAAGGCAGTCCCGTTTCGAGCGCATCGGATTGCAATTGCAGGTAGAGGATTGCCGGCCGGCCCGGGTCGACCAAGGATTTGGCCTGGGCGAAGGCAAACCCCAGCGCCGGCCCCGCGCCGATCAGGCTGTCGGCAAAAACTTCATGCAGGCTGCCGCGGGGCGTCGCGAGAAAACCGCCCGGAATCGCCACATCCCCGCTGTCCTTGAGGGCGGGATTGGTCTCGATCGCGGTGATCTGCTGCCGCAGCGTTTCGAGCGCAGCGCTTTTGTCGCCCAGCATGGGGTGGGCTCCCTGTGTTCATAAGAGAACAAACAGAGAACATCAGACTCGGCTGCGGAGTCAAGCCGAGTCCTTCACCGGATGGTCCTTTCCGCCGATGTGACCGAAAATCCGCGGTTCATGGTCAACAGTGTGTGAGGGGCCCGCAGAGGCTTCCGGATTTGGGCTCTGGCGCATTATCTCTCACGCCATGCTTGATGCCCTTGTCCGCCTCTTCTCGCAGCCCGAACCTCAGGATTTCCGCAACGACCCCAAACTGGCCGTGGCGGCATTGCTCGTCCACCTCTCGGCGGTCGACGGCCAGGTGACGGACGACGAACGGGCCGCCGTCCGCGGTGCGCTCATGGACTATTACGGACTGGACGAACCCGAAGTCGACCGGCTGATCGCCGACGCCACCCAGCGCGACCAGGATGCCGTCGACTTCTACCACTTCACCGCGCCGATCTCCGCGCTCGAGGAAAAGCAGAAGACCGACATCATCCGCATGATGTGGCAGGTGGTTTTCGCCGACAAGAAGAACCACGAGCTCGAGGACAACATGGTCTGGCGCATCGCCGAGCTGATCGGCGTCTCCGCCCGCGACCGCACGACACTCCGCAAGCAGATGGCCCGCACCTGAAGCCGCCGCAGACCTGCCTCCCGCTACGGCGCTTGCATTGTGCCCCGCACCTGAGCCAAAACCCGGGCCTCCCTCAATTCTCGGCCCGTCCTCATGAATATCGACGCCATCGCCATCGGCAAGAACCCGCCCGACGACCTCAACGTGATCATCGAGGTGCCGCTAGGCGGCGAGCCGATCAAATACGAGATCGACAAGGCCTCGGGCGCCCTGTTCGTCGACCGCTTCCTCTATACGCCAATGCGCTACCCCGGGAACTACGGCTTCATCCCGCATACGCTGTGCGGCGACGGCGACCCGCTCGACGTTCTGGTGATGAACTCGCGCCCGCTGGTGCCCGGCGCCGTGGTGCGCAGCCGCCCCATCGGCGTGCTGTTCATGGAAGACGATGGCGGCCGGGATGAAAAAATCCTCGCCGTACCGGTCCACAAGCTCACCGCCATGTACGACAAGGTCCACGATATCGGCGACATCCAGGACATCCAGGTCGACCGCGTGAAGCATTTCTTCACCCACTACAAGGATCTCGAGCCCGGAAAATGGGCAAAGATCTCGCATGTGGGCGACGCGGCAGAAGCGCGCCGCGTCATCCTCGAATCGATTGAGACGGCAAAGACAGCGAAATCGTAGTGCTGGATGAAAGCCTGCGCGCCGGCGTTTCCCAGGTGGAGGTCCATCATGCGCATTGCTGGAACGGTCATTGGTATCATCCTCATCCTGCTTGGCGGGGTGTGGATCCTGCAGGGCAGCAACGTCATCGGCGGCAGCGTGATGTCGGGGCAGAGCCAGTGGCTCTACATCGGCATCGTCGTGCTGATCGCCGGACTCGTTGCACTCTGGTGGACCTATCGCCGTCGCGGCTGAAACGACGCGGCCGGCGCTGGGCCGTATCGTCCTGCTCAACGGCGCACCGCGCGCCGGCAAGAGCTCGATCGCCCGGGCACTGCAAGCGAAAGGCGACTGGCTCGTCTTCGGCGTCGACGCCATGATGGCGATGACGCCGGCGCATCGGCTTCCCGGCATCGGCCTCCGGCCCGGCGGCGAACGCCCCGACCTCGAAGACTTTGTCCGGCGCAGCTATGCGGCGCTCTTTGCCGGCCTCGCCGCCTTCGCGCGCCAAGGCATTGCTGTCGTCAGCGACGTCGGACTGCATGACAGCTACAGCCGGCCGCTCGGCATCACACAGATGGCCTGTGAGATGCTCGCTGACCTGCCTTTGCTGTGGGTCGGCGTGCACTGCCCGATCGACGTGATCATGGCGCGGCGCAATGCTGACACCAGCGGGACCTACGCCGGCGGGAGCGGTGTCCCCCCGCCCGTCCAGCGTTGGCAGGACGAAGTTCATGCGGGGAAACACTACGATCTGGAGGTCGATACCTCCAGGCTGACGCCGGGGCAGTGTGCGGAAAAGATCGCGAGTTCGCTGGCCCGGAAATGAAAATGGCGCGGATCGCTCCGCGCCATTTGTTGTCTTTCGCAGCAGCCCTAGTGGCCCCCGCCCCAGTCGCCCTGCGGCACCGGATCCGGCTTGCGGATGAAGAAGGTCGTCACCACCGCCGCCAGCGAGATGATCGCGCCGATGAGGAACGCCATTCTGATGCCGGAGGCGAGCGCCTCGACATTGTCGATGCCGCCCAGCGCCTGCGCGCGGCTCGCCATCACCGCGATGAGCAGCGCCACGCCCGCCGCACCCGCCACCTGCTGGATCGATCCCAGCAGCGCCGAAGCATGCGAGTAAAGGTCCGGCTTGACCGCGCCCAGGCTCAGCGTGAACAGCGGCCCGAACAGGAACGAGAAGCCGGTGCACATGATGAGGTAGCCGACCAGGATCAGCGGCCACCACGTCGCCGTGCCCAAGAGCGTCATCGCCCAGAGCACCGCCGAGATCACGATCATCGCCGGAATGATCAGCGGCTTCGGCCCGAACTTATCGTAAAGCCGGCCGACGAACGGCCCGAGCATCGCCATCCACAGCCCGCCTGGCAGCAGGATCAGGCCGATATAGACCGGCTCGAGCTTCAGCACGTTCTGCAGATAGTACGGCAGCAGGTTGAGGCTGCCGAACATCGAGGCCATGCCGATGACGAACATCACATTGGCGACCGTGAAGTTGTAGGACTTGAAGGTCCTGAGGTCGAGCAGCGGCGAACCTTTCCTCTGCAGCGAGATCTGCCGCCAGATGAAGACGATCATGGCCACCACGCCGACCCCGAGTGCGATCCACGTCGTCGTCTGGTCCGCCGACGCATCAACGGTCCCGAGCCCGCTGAGCCCATAGACCAGTCCGCCGAAGGCAAAGGCCGAAAGGATCACCGACAACACGTCGAGCGACGCCTTGTGCGGCTCGGTGACGTTGACCATGCGCCGGGCGCCCACGGTCAGCGCGATCAGCGCGATCGGCAGCACCAGGATGAAGATATAGTGCCAGGGCAGATAGCTGATGATCAGCCCGCCGACGACCGGGCCTGCCGCCGGCGCCAGCGACATCACCACCGAGATGTTGCCCATCATGCGGCCGCGATTCTGCGGCGGCACGAGCGTCATAACCGTGGTCATCAGGAGCGGCATCATCACCGCGGTGCCCGACGCCTGGACGACGCGGCAGAACACCAGCATTTCAAGGCTGGGCGCAAAGATTGCGAGCGCCGTGCCCGCCGAAAACAGCGACAGCGCCAGCATGAAGATGGTCCGGGTGCTGAACCGCTGCAGCAGGAAGCCGCTGATCGGAATCACCACCGCCATGGTCAAAAGGAACGCCGTTGCCAGCCACTGCGCCGCGCTCGGCGTGGTGCCGAAGGCATCGCGAATCGTCGGAATGGCGACGTTCATGATGGTCTCGTTGAGCATCACCACGAAGGCGGAAGCGAGCAGCAGGTTGATGACCAGGCTGTTGCGCGCCGCATTGTCAGGATGCTGGGCCGCCGCGATGCGGTCTTCCACAGAGGAAATCGTCTCGGAGGTCATGTTGGTCTCCTAGGCGCTCAGGGCGCAGTAAGGGGCGCGCGGTATAGCAGAGCCACCGAGCGGGGAAAGCGAAAAGCAATGCGAATTGTCGCTGGGCATTGCGACGTTACTTAAGACTATACTTAAGTAATGGCCTTGGCAAGCGGTCATCTGAATCTCCTGTCGATCATCCGATGCCGCTACCTTCGGCTCACCCGCTGACAGATGCTGTCAGCAGGCGAACGCTGCATCGGGTCTTGCCAACTCGACGAGCTGAGATCGCCGGAATCGACACGAGCGCGCGGCAAAAAACGCGCCCGGCTGAAATAGGGGGCGATCGCGACAGGTCAACGACCGGCGCGGCGTTTTTTGATCGCTGTGGCTTTGCTGCCGCTCAGCCGCCCGCCTTGTGGATCGGATCGACCCAGTACACCGCGTCGGGCTTTTCGACCGGCTCGACGTCCGGCAGGTTGACGACCACCGCCTCGTTGTCGGACCGCACCAGCACGCATTGCAGCGGCGCGCCCGGATCGGCGTTGATCTCCTGGTGCGGCACATAGGGCGGCACGAAGATGAAGTCGCCCGGGAAAGCTTCGGCGACATATTCCAGATGGTCGCCCCAGCGCATGCGGGCGTGCCCCGAAACGACATAGATGACGCTTTCGAGCGCGCCGTGATGGTGCACGCCGGTCTTGGCGTCGGGCTCGATCCGCACCGTGCCGGCCCAGATCTTCTGCGCCCCGACACGCGCCGCATTGATCGCCGCCTGCCGGAACATGCCCGGCGTTTGCGCGGTGTTGGGATCGAGCTGGTCGCCCTTGATCACCCGCACGCCGTCATACTTCCAGCGCGGCTCGCCATGAGGATGATCGTGACCACTCATTTGCCGAGTGCCCTGATCGCATCGGCGATAATGGTCTTGCCCGACGTGAGCTGCAGCGCCTTGCCGACCGTTTTCGGCGATTTGAGCGCGGCGACCACGACCGCCGCGACATCGCTGCGCGACACCGCCTTCTGCTCGATCGTCTCGGTGCTGAGCGTGACCTTGCCGGTACCTTTGCCGTCGGTCAATTCGCCCGGCTCGACGATGGTCCAGTCGAGGCCGGAATTCATGATCGCTTTGCCGGCGAGGCGCTTGTGCTTGTAGTAGTCCTTCATCTCGTCCGTGGCCCATTTGCCGCTGAGCCGCATGCCGGTCGAGGCACCGATCGAGGAAATGGCGACATAGCGCTTGATCCCCGCTTTCTCGGCGGCCCGCAGGGTCTTGCGCACGCCTTTGGAATCGAGCTCGCTGGTCTCGCCCGTCCCGGAGCCGGCAGCAAAGACCACCGCATCGGCACCCTTGAACTGCGTGGCGAATTCCGGGCCGGTGGAGGCCTCGAGATCGAGGAGTACCGTCTCGGCGCCGCGCTTGACCATATCGGCCATTTGCCTGGGATTGCGGATCGTCGCGACGACGCTGTCGCCGGCGGCCACAAACTGCTCGACGATTCTGATGCCGGTGCGCCCATGTGCTCCAACCACCACCACGCGCATATCCTGCCTCCCGTATTACGGGGAGAGATTAGGCGGGACGGGCGGCGCCGCATAGAGCACGGTGATCTCGACGCGTTCGTTGCCGGACAGGTACGGATCGTTGGGGAACAGCGGATCGGCCGACGCGTGGCCGGTGACCGAGTTGATGTGGTCGTCGCCGAGCCCGAACTCGCCCAGGATCTGCCGCACCGAATCGGCGCGATCCATCGACAGCTCCCACGGACCGTAGCCGGGATTGTTGGTCTTGGACCCGCTCGCGGTATGGCCGGAAATCTGGATCTGGTTGGGCAGCTTCTGCAGGATCGGCGCCAGGGCCGAGATCGCCTGCCGCACCGCTTCGATCGGGTACTTCGAGCCCTCGGGGAACATCCGCCGGCCGTCCTGGTCCATGATCTTGATGTTGAGGCCGTTCTTGGTCTCGTCGACCCGCAGATTCTGCGCGATGTCGGTCACCTGCGGCATGGCCTGCCAGGCCTGCCGGATGCTCTCGGCCGCCGCCTTGAACTGCTGGTCGAAATGGGAGGCGATGTCGACCTTCGAGGTGCTCTTGGCCTCGTCCGGCGGCCCCTTGACCGCGTCGCTGCCGCCCTTGACCGAGAGCAGCGGACCGGGGTGGTCGTTCTCCGGCGCGGTCAACGCCTGCGCTTCGGTCGGCGAGCCCTGGAGCTTGGCCTGCGAATCGTTGTCGAGCGCCGTTCCACCGAGCACGCCGCCGGCACCGCTCGTCGTCTCGCTGACATTGGGCGGCGCGAAATAGTCGGCGATGCCCTTCTTCTGCTCCGGCGTGGTCATGCTGATGAGCCACAGCAGGAGGAAGAACGCCATCATGGCCGTCACGAAGTCGGCATAGGCGATCTTCCACGCGCCGCCATGATGGGGGTGCTCGGTCTTCTTGATCTTCTTGATGACGAACGGGCTCTCGGCGGCCATGGCGATCCCCGCTTATGCCGCGAGCTGCCAGTCGGCGGTGGCTTCGTCGATCTCGCTGAAGGTCGGCCGGACTTCCGACATCAGCCCCTTGCGCGCGAACTCGATGGCGATCGCCGGCGCATAGCCCGAAATGTGGGCGAGCAGGCCGATCTTGATGGAGCCCAGATACTTCGCCTCGGCGTCGTAGATGTTGCGCAGCGACTGCGCCATGGGACCGAAGAAGCCATAGGCGCAGAACACGCCCAGGAACGTCCCGACGAGCGCGCCGCCGATCATGTGGCCGAGCACCTCGGGCGGCTCGCTGATCGAGCCCATGGTGTGGATCACACCCAGGACGGCGGCGACGATGCCCAGCGCCGGCGTACCGTCGGCGAGCGCCTGGATGGCCGAGACGATGCGGCTGCTCTCCTGGTGGTGCGTCTCGAGCTCCTCGTCCATCAGCGCTTCCATCTCGTGCGGCACCCGCGTGCCCAGCGTCACCATGCGCAGATAGTCGCACATGAACTCGACGGCGTGATGGTTCTTGGCAAAGCTCGGGAAGGCCTGGAAGAGCCGCGATTCGTCGGGATGCTCGATATGCTCTTCGAGCGCCAGAACGCCCTTCTGCTGCACCAGCTTGAAGATGGTGAACTGCAGGCCGAGCAGATCGACATAGGCCTGCTTGTTGTAGCGCGGGCCCTTGAACAGCGTGCCGAAGATCCTCATCGACTGCTTCAGCACCGGCCCGGTATTGCCGATGACGAACGCCCCCATCGCCGCGCCCAGAATGATCAGCGCTTCGAACGGCTGCACCAGCACCTCGAAGTGACCGCCCTGGGCGAGATAGCCGCCGATGACGCTGACGACGATGATGGCGATGCCGACAAGGAGACGCATGAACAGATTCCGGGCGGCGGTCCGAAACGGGCGCCAAATATGGGCTGGCCAGAATATCCGCCGGCCGGGGAGCGCAATCCCGGCAGGGAGACGTCTGCCGGGAGCACGTGCCCATGAGAGTCTGCTTTTGCGGTAAATTATCTCTTACCGCTGAGGCAGTTAGCGGCGCGATGCAGCCACGTGTCATCGTGCCCTGAGCCCATAGGTCGCCATCACATTGCCCTTGCTGGAGACGCTGGCGCGCCTGAGCTCGAGGCGGGTGGCGGGGTCGGTGGGCTCGAACAGGTGCCGGCCCTTGCCGGCGACCACCGGGTGGGTGATGAGCGTCAGCTCGTCGACGAGGCCGGCAAAGATCAGATGGCGCAGCAGCGTCGTCGATGCCATCACCGCGATGTCCTTGCCCGGCTGCTGCTTGAGCGCGCGCACGAACTCGACGACATCGCCCCGGATCAGCTCGGCATTCGTCCAGGTGAGCTTGCCCTTGAGCGTGCGCGAGGCGACGAATTTGGGCACCGCGTTGATGAACCGGGCGAACCCCTCGTCCTCTTTCGTCTGCGGCCAGTAGCCGGCCCAGTCGAGATAGCCGATTCGGCCGAGGATCACGGCGTCGGTCGCGGCCATCACCTTGCCCAGCTCGGCCCCGAGCTCTTCGTCGAAGGAATCGAACTGGAAGTTGTAGGGCGCCTCGACGACGCCATCGACCGAGTGGAACAGGCCCGCTGTGACCTTGCGCATGGAACTCTCCGTTGGTTGCGACGCCGGTCGTCGGCGCCTTCACCGGGACGACGAGCGGGATTTTGCGGAATCGACAATTGGCGCGACGAATTCCGGGCGAGCGGACGCGTCCATCGGCTCCTTCGACTGGCTCGGGACAGGCCTCCGGTTGCGAGGTGGGGTACGGGCCGCGAGACGCGGAACGCCTCGGAGCTATTTTATTGCAGACGCTTCGCGTCTCGCGGCGCCGAGCTTTCCGGACCGGGCGGCCGAGCGCCGGCATTGGCCGACGGCAACCGTCCGCGTCCCAGGCTTCGGGACGGCCCCGAAACCCTCTCGGCTGTCCTGCCCGCTGCCGGCCGTCCGATCGACACCGTACCCGCCGCGGGCGGATGCGAGGGATTATGCGCCCGCTCAAATGACCGGGCATAAGTTTTTTGAAATGGGGCTCAGAGCCGCAGCAGCGCTGGGGGTTGCGCAGATGAACGCATGTCGGTTGGGGGGCAAATCATTCCTCCACCCACGGCGTCATCCCCGCGCCAGCGGGAACCTCTGTTTATGCGGCCCAACGGAGGTTCCCGCGTTCGCGGGAATGACCCGGTGGTGGGGCGAGATCGCGCTCGCCGCAGGCCCTCATGAGCGGAGGGCGCGGCGGGAGCGCCCTGAACGTCGCTCTAGGTCGCCTTGCCGGTGTCCTCTTCGTAAAAGAGATGCCGGCCGATGCCGGCGACCAGGGTCGCCCTTGGCGCCCAGCGGGGTTTCACGTAGCGGGCGTGGTAGAGCGTGGCATCGCCAAGCACCCAGATTTGCGGCGGATGGTGCAGGCATTGGTTGGCGATGGACCGTGACCGGTCCCAGGCCGTGGCATTTCTCGGGATGTCCGGCTTGCCGTCGCAGGCGAAGGAGAACTGGCAGCGGTTGCGCCGATCGGCATTCTGGTAGACGACGCCGCAGACCGACGATGGATAGCGGTCGCTTCTGACGCGATTGAGCACGACCTGGGCGACGGCGAACTGGCCAGCCACGGGCTCGCCGCGCGCCTCGAAATAGATGGCGGTCGCAAGGCAGGTGAGCTCATGCGTGTAGGTGACGAAATCCGGCTCCCGCGCCGCGGCGGGACCGGCGCACAGGAATGACGACAACAATAGTAGAACGAGCGCGAGCGGCGCGAGCCGCAGGCGGCAGATGAGATGGTCCGGCAATGACAGGCCCCGAAAGAGTTACCCCGGCGCTCCGCCTTTGCGGAACGCCGGCCCTCTCAACAGCAGCAATTGGGACAGAGGACGGCGCGAAATGGCCCGGAGTGTGGAAATTGCGTGGCGGAGACAGTGCGCGAAACATGGGCAGACAGGCACGAAGGAAGAGGCGGAGTGCCCGCAGTCGTGTTGTAACGGTGTTCTGGTGGATCGACAAAGTCGGTGGCGATGACGTGAAAGCCAGCGCAAGGCCGCAGTCGGCGTCCTCTCCCGCTTGCGGGGGAGGGGGACCGCCGTCAGGCGGTGGAGGGGGCGGCCGCTTGCGCGATGGCGGCGACAACCCATGCGGACCGAACCGCGACGTCCTCAACCGCGAACCGGATGACCCGGAT
>DATMTK010000063.1:0-10079 GCA_035564755.1 Devosia sp.
CCGACCCGCTTCGGCCGCCAGATCGCCGGCGATCCGCTGTTCGTCTTCGACCTGCGCGAGGGCCGCGAGCCGCGCAGCGACACCCGCGCCCGCATCCTCAAGGCCATGGCCGACGAAGCCGAGCTGCCGGCCTTGCCGCCGCTCCGCATCGGCGTCGCCGGCCTCGGCAATGTCGGGGCCACGCTCGTCGGCATCCTGCAGAAAGACGTGACCGAGCTCACCCGCAAGGTCGGCCGCCCGCTCGTCGTCACCGCCGTCGCCGCGCGCTCGCGCAGCAAGGATCGGGGCATCGACATCTCCGGCGTCAAATGGTTCGACGATCCGGTGGCCCTCGCCAAATCCGATGGCATCGACCTGTTCGTCGAGCTGATCGGCGGCGAGGATGGCCCGGCGCTGGCTTCCGTGCGCGCCGCGCTCGAGATCGGCCGCCCGGTGGTCACCGCCAACAAGGCGCTGCTCGCCCGCCACGGCGTGGCGCTGGCCAGGCTGGCGGAAGAGAATGCGGCCCAGCTCGGCTTCGAAGCCGCGGTCGCCGGCGGCATTCCGGTGATCAAGACGCTGCGCGAAGGCCTCGGCTCGGCCCGCATCGCCCGCGTCTATGGCATCATGAACGGCACCTGCAACTACATCCTGACGCAGATGACCGGTGCGGGCGGCAACGCCACCGGCAGCAGCTTCGCCGAGGCCCTCAAGGAGGCCCAGGAGCTCGGCTATGCCGAAGCCGATCCGACCTTCGACGTGGGCGGCTTCGATACGGCGAACAAGCTCGCCATCCTGGCCTCGCTCTGCTTCGGCTGCGAGATTGCCCCCGACGAGGTCTTCGTCGAGGGCATCACCACCATCACCCAGGCCGACATCAAGGTCGCCGGCGACCTCGGCTACAAGATCAAGCTGCTCGGCATCGCCCAGCGCTCGCCCGAGGGCATCGAGCAGCGCGTGCATCCGACGCTGGTGCCGAAATCGTCGGCGATCGCCGGCGTCGATGGCGTGCTCAATGCCGTGGCGCTCGAGACCGACCACGTGCACGAGCTGCTGCTTGCAGGGCCCGGTGCCGGCGGCCCGCCCACCGCCTCCTCGGTGCTGTCGGACATCCTCGACATCGCCCGCGGCACCCGCGTGCCGCCGCTGGGCGTGCCGAGCCACGAGCTCGTCCCCTACCGCCAGGCGCCGATGAAGGCACATGAAGGCGGCTACTACATCCGGCTGAATGCCCGCGACGTTCCCGGCGCGCTTGGCGCGGTCGCCCGGCGCATGGGCGAGGCCGGCATCTCGCTCGAAAGTGTCATCCAGCGTCCCGATTTGCGTGTTACCGACACCGCCGCCAGCGAGTCGAGCAGCCGAACCATTGTGCTGCTCACGCATTCGACTTTGGAACAGTCGGTGCGCGAAGCGCTTGCGCTCATCGCCGCCGACGGCTTTATCGTCGGCATGCCGCAACTGATCCGCATCGAAAGCTTGTGATTTGCGCCTGACCCAGATCGAGGACCCCCAGCCGCCGGCGATCATCGATCGCTCCCTGACCCTCGAACTGGTCCGCGTCACCGAGCGCGCCGCCATCGCCTCCGCCGGCTGGCGCGGCAAGGGCGACGAAAAGGCCGCCGACCGGGCTGCGGTTGAAGCCATGCGCGAGGAGCTGCATCGGGTTCCGATCAGCGGCCGCATCGTCATCGGCGAGGGCGAGCGCGACGAAGCGCCGATGCTGTTCATCGGCGAGGACGTCGGAGGCGGGCAGGGGCCGGCGGTCGATATCGCCGTCGATCCACTGGAAGGCACCACCCTGTGCGCCAAGAACCAGCCGGATTCGATCTGCGTGCTCGCCATGGCCGAGCGCGGCGGATTGCTCAATGCCCCCGACGTCTACATGCAAAAGATCGCCATTGGCGCCGGCTATGCCCAGGGCACGGTGGATCTCGACATGAGCCCGCGCGAAAACATCGAATCCCTCGCGAGGGCCAAGGGCGTGCCGGTCAGCGAGATCACCGCCTGCATGCTCGACCGGCCGCGCCACGCCAACCTCCTCGAAGAGCTGCGCTCGACCGGCTGCGCCATCAAGCTGATCAGTGACGGCGACATCGCCGGCATCATCCACGCCGTGAACACCGAGGACACCGGCATCGACGTCTACATCGGCTCGGGCGGCGCCCCCGAGGGCGTATTGGCCGCGGCGGCGCTGCGCTGCATCGGTGGCCAGATGCAGGGGCGGCTGATGCTCGATACCGACGAGAAGCGCCAGCGCGCCCAGCGCATGGGCATCTCCGACCCCAACCGCAAGTACCGGACCAACGAACTCGCCTCGGGCGACGTGCTCTTCGCCGCCACCGGCGTCACCGACGGGAGCCTTCTGAGCGGCGTCCGCTTCAGGAAGAACAGCGTCCGCACCGCCACCGTCGTCATGCGCTCCTGGAGCCAGACGGTGCGCTGGATCACCGCCGAGCATCACCGGTAGTCAAGCCGTACTCTTTGGGTTTGCCGCCAAGTTGGACGACGCCGGCGCTTAGGGTGTCGATGACGGGCGCCGCGTCGGACGGCTCCAGCGCATGCAGGCTTTTGGCCAGCGCCTCTTGCCAATGCGGGCCTCTATCCCAGGCCTCCATGAAGCAGTCGGCGATGTCGGCCTCCCGGCGTGTCTGGACCATCGCGCCGATCAGCGTCGTGGCCTGCAGGCGGTCCTTGAGGCTCTTGCCCAAGCCGTTGTCGTCGGCAAGCCGCCGCGAGGCAACGATCAGCTTGTGAATGGCAAACCGCTCGGGGGCAGGGACCAGGACCGGAATGCCCGGGCCGTGCAGCAGCACCGCCCGGATCGGTTCGGCTATGAGATAGTCGAGAAACCGCAACGGCTGCGCTGCCATGCCCCCGAGGGCAGGCATCGGCGCCGGCTGCCCGGTGTAGTCGTCCGAACTCGCGTTGGGCGTCAGGAAGTCGAGCCGGTAGCCGTCCTTGGCGACGATCCGGGTACTGAAGCGGCCGTCTGACAGATGTGGCACCGCACGAAACGTCGGATCGATCTCCTTGAGCTTGTCGAGCAGCGAATCGATCTCGTCTTCGACGGAACTGGAGGCGGCGTGGAACTGGGCAAAGTCCGCATCGGCGGTTATGGCCGCCGTATTGGGCAGCCGCAGTCCGAGCACCGGAGAATAACACTGATAGGCGAGGGTGCCGACAAGAACGCCCCGCAGGCGAAAAAACCCAGCCTCCGCCACCGCCTGCACCACCATGCCGGATTTGCGTTCCGGCGGCGTCAGGTAGGCATCGCGCACGAGGCTGGACACCAGTTTTCGCCGGGCGCGAATGTCCGCTTTCAGCGTCTTGAAGGTGTCGACACGCTTGGTCACCTCGGGATCATCGACCGGCCCGACATAGGATCGCTTCTTCTTGCCGCTGGCGTCGTCGCGATCGAAATACCAGTAATAGCGTCCGCGGCTCTGCTGTCGGATGAAGCGCCCAGCGGCCGAAAAGTCAGAAGAGAATGCGGCGTCGAGCGCGCGCTGAGCCAACTCGGCATAGAGGGTCTGGTAGCTGAGAGGGATCGCGGAGAACATGTGTTATTACCACTTTCGCGGAAATGGTAATAACACACCTTTCGCCTCCGCGCTATTACCATTTTTGCGAAAGTGGTAATATCAAACGGGCGGCCTCGCGACCGCCCGTTCAAATCTCGTCGTGAGGGCCTTACGCCCCCTGGATCGCGCTCAGGCGCCAGTCGCCGCCATTGTGGCGCACGAAGGTCCAGACTTCACTCCGCTCGACGATCCGGTCCTCGCCCGACACCAGCGCGCCGGTGTTGCGGTCGCGCATGACGTCGCGGCTCTCGTAGCGCAGCGCCGCCGTGGCATATTCGTCCGCTCCCTCGCGCCAGGCTTCGGCGACGTCGCCGCTCAGGAGCTTCACGTCGAAGACCTCGTTGCGCAGGCCCTTGGCCGCGCTCTGTGCCAGCTCCTCGCTCAGGTAGCTCATCACTTCGGGCGTGCTGATCTGGCGCAGCGCGTCGTAGTCCTCGCGGGAGTAGGCGTCCTGGAGCTGCTTGAGCCGCGTCTCGAAGGTGTTGAGGTCGGCGTTGCCGATGCCGATCTCGTCGCGGCCGCCGCGCGACCGGTTGGCGCCGTAGCCCGGACCACCTGAGCCCAACCCGCCGAAGCCGCCCGGCTGCGGGCCGGGACCGCCATAATTGTAGGTCGTGTAGTTGCTCGGCCCGGTGCCGATGCCGGCGCCCCAGC
The DNA here is from genome assembly GCA_035564755.1 of Devosia sp. Taxonomy (GTDB): domain Bacteria; phylum Pseudomonadota; class Alphaproteobacteria; order Rhizobiales; family Devosiaceae; genus Devosia_A. Next base: position 4,215 of record DATMTK010000063.1, read on the forward strand.
CGAAGCGCCGGAACACCCAGCGCAGCACGAAGAACAGGATTGCGAGCTGGATCAGCATCGGGAAGAAGCCGCCGATGCCGCCGAACCCGCCCCAGCCGCCGCCCAGCATGCCGAAGAGGCCGGAAAACAACAGGCCGCCCAGCATCCAGCCGCCAAGACCGCCAAAGATGCTCGGCCGATACCCGTAGCCGCCATAGCCCCAGCCCGAGCCCGTCGTACCGTAGCTCGGCGTATTCATGCTGCGCTGCACCGGGCCGGTGGTGAACGGCGCCGTCGGCGTCGCGGGAACGGTCTGGTAGGTGCGCATGCCGCGGCTGCCGAAGCTGCCGCCGAACCGCGCTTCGGCCGTCCCGACTGCGGCGAAGGAAAACACCGTCAGCAGCACGGCGAACAGGGCGGAAAGTCGAAACCAGCGTGACCGGAACATTGGTGTCCCCATCGTGAAAGATGGCCGAAATATGGGAGCGAAAAAATCGCGTGTTAGTCCTTGAAACCGGGACCATGTCGCTTTTGCCCGGGCTCGACGGCGCCGCGCTTTCCGCCTAACTGACGCCTCCATGTCCGAGCCGTTCCTCAATGTTTCCGCTTCGTTGACCGGCCGCGCCTGGGTCGACCGCCTCGATGAGCGCGAGACACGCATTGCCCAGGCCATCGCGCAGCGCACCGGATGGAGCGAAATCCTCGCCCGCATCCTCGCCGGCCGCGGCGTCGGCATCGACGAAGCCGCGGAATACCTCAATCCCACGCTGCGCGGCCTGATGCCGGACCCGTCCTCGATGGCCGACATGGACAAGCTGGTGGACCGCCTCGTGCGTGCCATCACCGATAACGAGAAGGTGGCCCTGTTCGGCGACTACGACGTCGACGGCGCCTGCTCCTGCGCGCTGATGAGCCGATACCTTCGGCATTTCGGGCTCGACCCGGAGGTCTATATCCCCGACCGCATCTTCGAAGGCTACGGCCCGAACATCGCCGCGATCGACAAGCTCATCGACGGCGGGGCCCGCCTGATCGTCACCCTCGACTGCGGCACCGTCAGCGAGGCGCCGATTGCGCATGCCCGCGCGCGCGGCGCCGACGTGCTGGTGATCGACCATCATCTCAGTGATCGCGAGCTGCCCGACGCCAATGCCCTGGTGAATCCCAACCGGCCCGACGACATTTCCGGCCTGGGTTACCTCTGCGCCGCCGGCGTCACCTTCATGGTCCTGGTCGGCGTCAACCGTACTCTCCGGCAGCGTGGCGACACCGGCCAGCCGGACCTGATGCAGCTTCTCGATCTCGTGGCGCTGGCGACGGTCTGTGATGTGGTTCCGCTCAATCGCCTCAACCGCGCCTTTGTCGTTCGCGGCCTCGAAGTCGCGCGCCGCCAGGCCAATCGCGGCATCGGCGCGCTGGCGCTGGCGGCCCGCGTCACCGGCCCGCTCAACCCCTATCACCTCGGCTATCTCGTCGGTCCGCGCATCAATGCCGGCGGCCGCATCGGCGACGCTGCGCTCGGCGCCCGGCTGCTGACGCTCGACGACGAGCACGAGGCGTTGGTGATCGCGGCGCGCCTCAACGAGCTCAATGCCGAACGGCAGAAGCTCGAGACCGAGGCCGTCGAGCAGGCAACCGCCGTGGCCGAAGAAGAGATCGGGGAGGGCGAGGGACCCCCGGTGCTCGTGCTCGCCTCGGCCAACTGGCATGCCGGCGTCGTCGGGCTGATCGCGGCGCGCCTGCGCGAGCGCTTCGAGCGTCCGGCCTTTGCCATTGCGCTCTACCCGGATGGCACCGGCGTCGGCTCCGGCCGCTCGATGCCCGGCGTCGATCTCGGCCGCGCCGTGCTCGCCGCGGTCGAAGCCGACATCATCCAGAAGGGCGGCGGTCACGCGATGGCGGCGGGCGTCACGCTGAAACCCGGCCAGCTCGGGCCGTTCCGCTCGCATATGAGCGAGGCGCTCAGGGGGTCGGTCGGTGCCGCCCGTGCGCTCACCGCCCTCAGGATCGATGCCGCCCTCAGCGCCCGCGGCGCCACCGTGGAGTTCGTCCAGGACATCGAGCGGGCCGGGCCCTTCGGCTCTGGCAATCCACAGCCGGTCTTCGCGTTTCCCGGGCACCGGATAAAATTCCCGCAGGTCGTCGGCGCCGGCGGCCATGTGAGCTTCCAGTTGACGGCCGACGATGGCGCCCGGCTCAAGGCCATTGCCTTCCGCGCCGCGCAAACGCCGCTGGGACAGGCGCTTCTCGCCGCCGGCAACGACACCAGGCTGCACGTCGCGGGAACGCTGGGGCTCGATCACTATCAGGGGCAGGCGAGCGTGCAGTTGCGTGTCACGGATGCCGCACCGGTTCCCGTTTGAGGCAGGTTCGGCTTGCATATCCGTCTGTGAACGCTAAATTATCGCCGACAACCGATGGACGGCTCGTTGCGGCCCAACCGTCGATCACAAATGGCCGGTTCCGGGGGCGTGGACGGCCGAGTTCTGGATTAGTAGCATGGATAAGCTTGCCGACGTGCGCAGCCTGCGGGGTCCGACGCTTTGGGACCACGTTTCCTCCAATATCGCGGCCTTCTTCGGTGAACGGCTGATCGGCCGCCCGAAAAAGGGCGCCGTCACCATCACGTTCCCCAACGGCAAGACCAGGACCTTCGGCCGCCCCGGCACCGGCGAGCACCCGCACCTGATCGTCCACAAATTCTCGATGGTCACCGAGACCCTGCGCCGCGGCACGGTTGGGTTCGCACACGCCTACATGCGCGGCGATCTCGAGGTCGACGACCTCACGGCGCTGTTCCGCTATTTCCTGCAGAACCGCAACGAGTTCCAGCCCAAGGGCGCCGGCTGGTTCGGCCGCGCCGCGTCCGACCTCGCCTATCATCTGAGCCGCGCCAATACGATCGACGGCAGCAAGGAGAACATTTCCGAGCACTACGATCTTGGAAACGCGTTCTACGCCGAGTGGCTCGACCCCTCGATGACCTACTCGTCGGCGGTGTTCGAGTCCGACGACCAGGCGCTCGAGGCGGCGCAGTATGCGAAATACCACGCGGTGGCCGACGCCGCCGGGGTCAAGCAGGGCGACAGCGTGCTCGAGATCGGCTGCGGCTGGGGTGGCTTCGCCGAGACCGCGGCCCGCGACTACGGCGCCTCGGTTTACGGCATCACCCTCAGCAGGGAGCAACTCGCCTTTGCCGAGCAGCGCATTCACCGGCAGGGCCTCGACAACCTCGCGACGTTCCATTTCGAGGATTATCGCCACACCGAGGGCCAGTTCGACCACATCGCGTCGATCGAGATGATCGAGGCCGTGGGCGAGGAGCACTGGCCGAGCTACTTCCAGACCGTCGCGGATCGGCTTAAGCCCGGCGGAACCGCCGCCATCCAGGCCATCACCATCAACGAGGCCGATTTCGACGGCTACCGCAGCACGCCGGATTTCATCCAGCGCTACATTTTCCCCGGCGGCATGCTGCTGACCAAGACCGCCATGCGCGAGCAGGCCAAGCGCGTCGGGCTCGCGCTCGAAAACGTCGAGAACTTCCGCCTCAGCTACGCCCGCACCCTGGCCCTGTGGCGCGAGCGCTTCCTCGAGCGCTGGCACGAAATCCAGAAGCTCGGCTTCGACGAGACCTTCAAGCGCAAATGGGTCTACTACCTGAGCTACTGCGAAGCCGGCTTCGCCGAAGGCTCGATCGACGTCGGCATCTACAGCTACAGCAAGCCGGCCTGAGCCGCCGCCGGCCTACGCCGGCACCGCCACCAAAATCGCGCCGACGCCGATCATCGCCACGCCGAACCAGTTGAGCGGCGCCATCTTCTCGCCGAGGAACACCGCGGCGATGATCGCGACCAGCACCACGCTGAGCTTGTCGATGGGGGCGACCTGCGCGGCATTGCCGATCTTGAGCGCGCGGAAGTAGCAGATCCAGCTCAGGCCGGTGGCAAGGCCCGAAAGCACGAGGAACGTCCAGGTCTTGGGGGTCACCGTCGCCGGCGCCTGCCAGTGGTTGGTGATCAGCACCATCGCGCCCGCCGCGACCAGGATCACGATGGTGCGGATGAAGGTCGCGAAATCCGAATTGACGTTCTCGATGCCGATCTTGGCAAGGATTGCCGTGAGCGCCGCGAACACGGCGGAGCCGAGCGCCCAGAACTGCCAGGTCGCGAGCGGGTTCATCTCGCCCCACCCAGGCCGATGCCGCCCAGCACGTTCGTCTCGACCCGGCTGTCGAAACCGGCGATCAGCGGCCGGCCGCGCGCAATGGCGGCCTGCACCGCCGGCAAGTGCAGCGAGGCGCGCCAGGCATCCTGGTCCGTCCAGACCTCGGTAACCCAGAGCGCATCGGCATCGCCGGGGTCTTCGGCGACGACGTAGCTCAGGCAGCCGGGCATGCTGCCATCCTCCTGCACCAGCACATCCGCGAGCTCGCCGCGCCTGCCGGGATGGGCCTTGATGCGTCCGATCAGTCCGAACATCGTTGAGGATCCTTTGCGCGCGCCCACTCAAACATGACTCGGGCACCCGCCGCTACTTCCGCGGCTCTTGGCAGAGGCCGCGGCCATCGGGGCAGAGATAGTAGGCGATGCCGGGCTCGAGCGGGGTGCGGCTGCCGATCCGGTAGGTGATCGGCCCGGCGCCCGGCGCGAGGCTCACCACATACGGCGCATCCATCGCCCAGCCGCCGTCAAAGCCGCCGAAGACGTCGTTGGCGCCCGCAGCATAGCCGGCCTTGAAGGCGGCCTCGACCGCGTCGCGCTCACCCGCCGGCAGGGTCTGGCCGAGCTCGAGTGCCCGGCCTTCTTCGCGACCCTGTGCCTGCCCGGCGATCAAGCCGTCGAGATAGGTCTGTCCGGAGGTGCCCGGCCCCGGGCTCGCGGCGTGCGCCGGCCCGATGACCGGATTGGCGAGCGCCAGCAGCATCGCAATCACTCCAGGGCGGACGACCCGCCCAGGCATCAGCGCGCGCCGTTGACGATGGTGTCGCGGTAGAAGGCGAGGAACGCCTTGGCGTCGACGCTCACCGCCACGTTGCACGAGGGGCGGCCGTCCCAGTCCGTGGCGCGGTCGTAGTGGCCCTCGGGCCTCAGGATCGTCTGGCCCCTGGCGATGCCGTCGGCCACCACGCGCACCGGCCCGCGCTCATAGGTGAAGAACTCGGGATGGAGCGCCGCCGCCACGGCGCTCGAATCGTGCACCGCAAAGCCGTTCAGGAACTGCCGGGTCGAGGTGTAGAAATTGGCGTAAAAGCGCGACACCTCCCACAGGAACGCGCCGTCCTTGCCGCCATGCGCCGCGAGGTCCTTCACGTAGTCGTCGGTCATCACCGATTCATGCGTGACGTCGAGGCCCACGATGGTCATCGGCCAGTCGGCGCCGAACACGATGTCCGCCGCCACCGGGTCGCCGATGATGTTGGCCTCGGCCACCGGCGTGACATTGCCGAAATGCCCGTTGCGGCCGAACGCGCCGCCCATCACCGACACCGCCTTGACCAGCGGCACGATGCCGGGGTCCCTGGCGATCGCCTCGGCGAGATTGGTCATCCGCCCCACCGCGATGATCGTCACCTCGTTGGGATGCGCGCGGACGAGGTCGATGATGAGCTCGGCGGCGCTGCGCGTATCGGCGGTCTCGGTGACGGCCGGGATCGGAATGTTGCCCAGCCCATTGTCGCCGTGCACGAACGTCACCGGGGCGGCCGCCACCGGGGCATTGATCGGCTTGGCCGCGCCGCGCGCCACCGGCGCCGAGAACCCGAACGCCTGCTTGAGGTAGAGCGCGTTGCGCGTCGTGGTGTCGATCGTGGCGTTGCCGAACACCGTCGTCACGCCGATGAGCTCGATCCGCGGATGGCGCGCGAGGAGCAGCAGCGCCATCGCG
>DATMTK010000064.1:0-5672 GCA_035564755.1 Devosia sp.
GACGGCTGCTCGCTCCACCGCTTCGAGGATGCGACCGGGCTTCGCCTGATCGACAGCGGCACGGGCGGGCTCAAGGACGAGCTGCCACCGATCACGACGTTCCTCAACCGGATGCTGGCGCTGCCGATCGACCTTCAGAACATCCTCTTCACGGTGTTTGAGGAACTGCTAGTCGCGCGGATCGAGGGTGCGATCGCCAGCGGCACCTACGAGGTCGGGCTGGAGACGCTCACCGCCGAGAGCTTCCGCATCACCGACCGCCGCATCATCTACACCCATCCGGGCACCGGCGCCGAGACCAGCTTGCTGACGATTGAGCGGCAGGATCGCAATCGGCCGGTGACGCTCGACGAGGCGCTGTTCCGCCGCCGCGAGCAGGGTGCGGCGCTGATGGTCAACAGCCGCTCGGGCCGCGCGGCGGTTCGCGTACCGACCCGCAGCCTCTTGCTCGACGACGGCACGCTCGAACGGCGTGTGCGGCTGGTCCGGCCAACCGAGTCGACGGCAGTGCCGCTCGACAAGATGCCCTCGACCCATTGGCAGGAGGTCGATCGCGAGACGTTCACCGCCGCCTGGGAAGCCGAACTCGCCGAAGTGCCCGAGCTCGTGACCAGCACGATGCACATGGTCGCGGGGCTGCTGCTGCCGATCTGGCGGCGGCTTCCGGAGGAATCGACCCACGTCTATCGGCTCCAGACCGACGATGGCGAGCGCGTCATCGGTCGCCGGGTCTCGCCCGCCTGGGTGGCATCGACGCTTGGCGACCAGGCGCCGAAACTGTCGGCCGATCAAGTCTGGCAGGCATTGACCGGCGGCTCTGTCGAAATCCATCTCGCCGAGGGCCATGTCCTGAAACAGGTCCGCGCGATGGGCACGCCGCGCATCGAGTTGACCGGGTTCAATGATTTGGGTGTCGATCGGCTAAAATCGGTCGGGTTGATCTCCGAAATCGTCTCGTGGAAACTGCGTCTGTTCGTTCCCACGGGGGCCGAGGGTCCGAACATCCTCGCCCGCCTGATCGAGCGCTATCCGCTCGAACGGGTGGTCGAGCGTCAGCCGGCGCGTGCCGCCTGAGGAGATGGCCCGATGAAATCGCCCGCCACCCAGATTGCCCGCCTTCTCGCCGAGCGCGTGGAGGCCGCGTGCCGCCATTACCTGTCGAACGGCCGTCGCGAGGGGCGTTACTGGCTGGTGGGCGATCGCTGCAACACGCCGGGGCGCAGTCTCTTCCTGCGCCTCGTCGACTCCCCCGACGGCAAGGGCCGTGCGGGGAAATGGACCGACGCGCAGAGCGGCGAACATGGCGACCTGCTCGACATCATCGCCGCCACGCGCGCGACTCACACGCTCCGCGAAACCCTCGACGAGGCACGGCGCTTCCTGAGCATGCCCGTCGAACCGCAAGAGGACCGCGAGCCAACCCGTCGACCGACGCGAGCGCCGACCGGATCGCCCGAAGCGGCACGGCGTCTGTTCGCGGCGACACAGCCGCTCCGGCGCACGACCGGGGATCGCTATCTGCGCGGTCGACTTCTGTTCACCGCGGCGAACTGCACCGCCCTGCGCTTTCACCCGCATTGCTGGTATCGTCCATCGAAGGACGATGCGCCGGACACGCCGACCGCGTTTCCGGGTATCATCGCCGCCGTCACCGACCTGTCCGGTACGATCACCGGGGTTCACCGAACCTGGCTCGATCCGACCACCGCAGGCAAGGCCGCGGTCTCCTATCCGCGTCGCGCCATGGGCCATCTTCTTGAACATGCGGTTCGCTTGGGACCAATGGCGCCTATCATGGTTGCCGGCGAGGGCATCGAGACGATGCTCTCGCTGCGCGAGGCGATCCCCGCGCTGTCGCCGATCGCTGGTCTCTCGGGCGCGCACCTTGCCGCGATCGCCTTTCCGCCGGTGCTGCGCAGGCTCTATGTCGCACGCGATGACGATCCCGCCGGCACCCATGCGGTGACAACATTGGCTGAACGTGCTGACGCGGCCGGGATCGAGATGGTCCCGCTCGAACCCCGCTGCGACGATTTCAACACCGATCTCCGGCGTCTCGGGCTCGATCGGCTGCGTCACAATGTCGGGATTCAGCTTCGCCCCGAGGACCGCAGGCAGTTTCTGCTCGACGCAGCTTGAAGACCGGGACGAGAAAGCGTTTTCGGGTCTCGCCGTCACCTCTTTTCCGGTCGGGCACTATCGTTGCTGTCCGCTTTTGCCGGGGAGTCCGCGCCATCGGCCTTCTTGAGAGTGCGACGGAACGGCAAGCGGCCCGGCCCCGCAACGGCTGCGCGCGACTATTTTCCGCCGCGGTCCTCCGGCCCGCTTTGCATCGCGAGGCAAAATAGCCGCGGCTTTCGCCGTCCTTCGCTGATCGCTTCGGTCCCCGTCCGGCGGTGCCCGCCGGACCGCTGACGCTCGGGGATGCCCGGCCGGGCCGCTCGCCGTCTGTCGTCGCCACGAAGGCCGCGAGTGGCGCGGCCGGCAAGACGGAGGCAGCAATGAGCACCGACCCCGACATCCATGACGACGAGCCCGAGAACGAACCCCCGTCGTTCGCGCATTTGCTCGACGAGCTGGAACTATACGCCACGCGGCCATTCGAGGACGAAACCGATCCCCGGCCGCTTCCGAGCTACCGCGATGTCGAGGGCGTCGCCGCCGACACCTTCGATGCGATGGTCTCGGCGCTGGAGGACACGAGGCTCGAGCCCGATCTCGAAGACCTGCTCTGGCACATGACCAATGTGTTCCAGCGCGCGGTTGAACGGGTTGATCGCGAGCTCGACGCCAACGAGCAAGCGCAGCGCCGGCTTCAGCGCGAGCAGGACGGCTCCGAGGTCCGCTCGGTCGAACTCGAGACAGCGGTGGCGATCGGCCGCACGATGATCGAGCGGCGCGACGCGATGGAGGCATTCCGTGACGCCTTCGCCGACCAGTTCCGCGCCCATATCCGCAAGCCCTGGTTGCCGCACTCAGGCTCGAAGGTGAACCGCAAGGCGCTCACCTCGGCGGTGATCGACAGCCGCGACTTCATCAACGCGAAGCGTTGGGCTGACAAGCAGGTGCTCATTCCACCTGGTAAGCGCATCTATTTCTCAGGCGGGGCCGCCTATAACGATCACGCGTTGATCTTCGAAGTGCTCGACAGAACGCTGGCCAAGATCCCCGACATGATCCTGCTGCACGGCGACGCAAAGACCGGTGCCGAGAAGATCGCGAAGAGCTGGGCCGGCATCCGAGGTGTTCCGCAAGTTCCGTTTGCGCCCGACTTCAAGAAGCACAGCCGGGCATCGGCGCCGTTCAAGCGCAATGACGAAGTGCTCCAGCAGAATCTGGTCGGCGTCATCGTGTTCCCCGGGGGCGGCATCCAGGACAATTTGTTCGACAAGGCGCGGGCCATGGGCATCACCCGCTGGGACTTCCGGAGCCGCGGTTGACGCCATTTCGGGCGGTTCGACAGCAAATGCGCTCAGTCCAGTCGTGCGTTGGAGAGGCGCATATACTCACTCTCGGTCACGAACACCGTGAGGAACTCGCCGGTACAATCTTCGACATGCTCGGTTTCAAATGTCTCCGTCCCATGGAGGATGATACCGCCAAGCCGGACAAGCCCGTCATGGGTAATCCTGCATATCGATGCGAAACGTCAGAATGCCGGCGCGGCCGTGATAGACGAATGCCTTGCCGAAATGCGGCAGATCGGGCGCAAAATTCATGCTCAGATGTGGATCGGGCTCCGTCGCGCTCATTCAGCCAGTGTTACACATCCACAGCACTATGCAATTATGATCAAGAAAGATGTCGTCAGCGAGGCTTTGAGCTAGCGTCGAGCGGCGGCAGGCCATCCATAATCGCGGTCAGCGCCAGCGCGGTCTCGCGCTCCATCGCACTGTGGCCGGCGTTGGTAACCACGAAGGTGGCGGGTTGCGTGCCCACCGCCTGCAGCGCCGCGATCAGCCGGGACGCCTGAGTCAGCGGACAAACCAGATCGAAGCGGCCATGGACGATATGGATCGGGATGCGCGCCAGCGTCGCGGCGTTGTCGATGATGTGGTCGGGCGCCATGAACAGGCGGTTAGCGAAATAATGCGCCTCGATCTGGGCGAAGCTCAGCGCGAAGGCGGCCTCGCCGAACTTGCCCTCGTCGCTCTCGTCGGGGATCATGTTGGAGATCGTGCCTTCCCACACCGACCAGGCCAGCGCGGCTTGGAGCTGGCGCTGCCGCTCGGCGTCGGATGCCGGCGCCATGTCGAAGATCGCCTTGTAGGCCTTCATCACGTCGCCGCGGTCAGCTGGCGCGATCGGGGCGAGGAAGCGCGCCCAGGCGTCGGGATAGCTGACGTAGGAGCCCGGCTCGGTCAGCGCATAAGGCGCCTCGGCAAAGGTCGCTGCATTGCCCTGGTACATGAAGTGCAGGTCTTCGGGCGCGCCGAGGAAGATGCCGCGCAGGATCAGGTTAGCGCAATGTTCAGGATGCGCGATGGCATAGGCCATTGCCAGCGTGCTGCCCCAGCTGCCGCCGAAGACGTGCATCTGCCCGGCGATGCCGAGCGCATCGCGCAGGCGCTCGATATCGGCGATCAAATGCGCGGTGGTGTTGTTGGCCAGCGCTATCGCCGGGCCATCTGCGGCGACGGTGGGCATGCTCTTGCCGCAGCCGCGCTGGTCGAACAGGACGATGCGATAGCGCGCCGGATCGAAATAGCGCGCCATCACAGGGCTGCACGCGCCCCCGGGGCCGCCGTGGAGGACCATGACCGGCTCGCCGGCGGGATTGCCATATTCTTCCCAATAGAGGCTATGATCGGGATTGCGGTCGACCTCCAACAGACCGCTCGTCCGTGCGGCGGCCTCAGGATAGCGCCACTCGTCGGTGATCTTGCTGGTGCGTTGCAGTGCCGAGAAATCCATCTTTCGTTCTCCCTCTCGAGCGTCGGCATAGCGAGCGTGGGTGGCAGGGAATAGCGCGACACCATTTCATGACGGACGTTGAAGCGATGCAGATCTCGGCGGAGCGCAGCGAGAACGATCAGGCGGGGCTGTTGGAAACCGCTACAGCGCAGTTCGACAAGTAAAGAAACATGCCGACAGCTGAACCTCGCGCCACCACGGCGGTGGTATGCCGGGAAGCCAGCGGATGCCTTCGGTCGTTTTGGACCACCCCTTGCTTGTCGCCTGGGTTCGGGGTGCGGTCGCCTATGCCGTCAACCCCTGTGCGGGGTTCGCCCTCCGCTTTGCTGCGGTGACGGCGGCGTCCGACCCCTTCGGTGGCGCCATCGGGGATGGTCCCCGAGCAACCGAAGGAGAAATCGACATGGCTACCATTGCCAACCTTACCGTGAAGTCCGATGGTTCGATGGACGGCACGCTTGCGACACTCAACGTGACCGCGCCGATCTCGATCGTTCCCAACGTCCGCAAGACCAAGGAGAACGAACCTGACTTCCGCATCATCAGCCGCAAGAACGGTTTCGAACTGGGCGCCGGCTGGAATCGCTTTTCGCAGAATACCGGCGCGGAATATGTCTCGGTGTCGCTGTCGGCGCCCGAGTTCGGCACGATCTATGGCAACGTCGCCAATGCGCCTGGCGATGACCCGAGCAAGAAGGTGATCATCTGGAACCCGCCGGCCTGAGCCCGCTGGCACCGGCCCCGCCTTCGGGCGGGGC
>DATMTK010000065.1:0-5961 GCA_035564755.1 Devosia sp.
GCCGGGCTCGCCGCGCTGGCCCCGGTCGAGATTCCGCTGCTGGCGCTGATCGAAAGCCCGGCGGGCGTCCTCGATGCCCGGGCCTGCGCGGCGGCGACGAACGTCATCGCGCTCATGGTCGGCGGCGAGGATCTGGCGACCGCACTGGGCGGCGAGGCGACGCCCGAGGTGCTGCGCGTGCCCAAACTGCTCGTCCACTATGCGGCGCGGGCCGAGGGCAAACTGTCCTTCGGCCTGCTGCGCTCGGTATCGGATTACAGCGATCTCGACGGCATCCGCGCGGCGGCCGAGGAAGCCCACGCGCATGGCTTCGACGGAGCGACCTGCGTGCATCCCTCGGCGGTGCCGATCCTCAACCTGGGGTTCGCACCGTCGGCGGAGGAGATCAACTGGGCCCGGCGTGTCGTCGACGGCGCGCGGGTGAGTGATGGAGCCTTCAGCCTCGACGGGCAGATGATCGACAAGCCGGTGGTCGAGCGGGCCCGGCGCATTCTCGCTCAAGCGAGCCGTCACTAACGCTCCCGAAAGATTGCGTTCCGCTCGGGCCTCACCCTGCTACCCTGCCCTGAGGGAGGAAGCCTGTGATGACGTCCCTGCAGCGACGACAGGTGAGCATCAGCCTGGGAGCAGTCGGGCTGGCCGCATTGGTCGGCGTGCCCACGGCGGCGCCGGCTGCCGATACGTCGCTCGTGCATCCGCTGTCGGAAATCCTGGAGAGCGGCCCGGAATATCTCGATCTCACCTCGAGCTCGGTGGTGGTTCACATCGAGACGAAGGTGCCGGTGGTCTGTGCCGCGGTGTTCGGTCCGACGACCGCCTATGGCGGGCTCGCGACCGATAGCGCCATGGGCGGCGCCGGGCAGGTGTCGCACCATCCCCTGCTGGGCGGGCTGACGCCGGACACGCAATACCAGATGCGGCTGCAGGGCGTCGGGGCGGATGGCACGCTCTATGTCAGCGACAACTACACGTTCCACACGCCCGCCGCGCCGCCACCGGCACCGCTGCCTCCGGGCAAGAACGTCGCTCTGCTGTCGCTGGGCGCGAAGGTCGCCGGCACCAGCAGCAACTACGGCGGCGGCGCCATGGACTCGACCTTCGGCGGTAACAACGCCATCGACGGCAACCCCGTCACCGAATGGTCGTCGAACGGCGACGGCGACAAGGCCTGGATCGAGATCGACCTCGGCAAGGCCTATGCGTTGACCGCGGTCGGCCTCAAGACGCGGACGATGGGGACGAGTGCCCAGATCCAGAGCTTTGAGGTCGTCGCCGACGGCAAGCAGACCCTCGGCCCATTCACGCTGCCAGACGCCGCCGCGCCGTACTATTTCCCGGTTGATACGACGGCGCGCATGTTGCGCTTCCAGGTGGTGAAATCGAGCGGCGGCAACACCGGCGCCGCCGAGATCGACGTGTTCGCGAACTAGCTTCGCGCCTCAGATCACCTCGAGATCATCGCGGTCGGGCAATGCGGGAACGGCGCTGTGGCCAGCGTCTGGCGACAGTGACCGCGGTCGAGCCGGACCGCGGCTCGAGCGATCACACCCTTGACGGCAGGGTGGAAGAGCGCATAAGTTAGTTGACCAACTAACAAGGTGGCGAAAAATGATTGAAGCCCTGCAGGACAGTAGATCGCGCGGCGTGCCGCGCGGGCGCATGGCGGCGGGCTCCGTTGCTGTGGATACCCGCCGCTTCGGGCCTTGGGCCGTGGTGACCGGAGCCTCGTCGGGGATCGGGCTCGAGTTCGCGCGGCAGCTTGCCCGTGCCGGCTTGAACATCGTTCTGGTTTCGCGGCGTCCGCAGGTCCTGGCGGAGATCGGCGCAGAGCTGACCCGCGACTTTGGGGTCGAGCATCGCGTCGTCGCCGCAGATCTGTCGACCGAAGAGGGTCCGCAGCGTATCGCCGACGCGACGGCCGACCTCGATGTCGGCCTCCTGGTATCCAATGCCGGCACCGGCCAGCCCGGGAACTTCCTCGCCTTCAGCGAGACCGACCTGCGGCAGATCGCTCAGCTCAATGCGATCTCCTACATGGTGCTGACCCACCATTTCGGCCGCCGGCTGGTGACGCGCGGACGGGGCGGCGTACTGCTGGTTTCGGCCATGGGCGCGGACGAAGGCATCCCCTACAGCGCCAAGGAGGCGGCCACCAAGGCGCTGGTCTCGACGCTCGGCCGCGGCCTGCATGTGGAGTTCGAGCGGCTCGGGCTTGGGCTGACCGTGCTGGTGGTAAGCCCGACCGATACCCCGATCATCGACAAGATGGGGTTCACCCGCAACGCCATGCCGGTCAAGCCGATGCCGGTCGAGCGTTGCGTGCAGGAAGCGCTTGCCGCGCTCGGTGCCAACCGGGCCAGCATCATGCCCGGGCGGCTCTACCGCATCATGAACCGGCTGATGCCGGCGTCCCTGTCGCGCCGGATGACGGCAACCATGATGCTGAAGAGCTCGACCTTCGTGGCATGATGCGGGCCGGGGAGACGCAGATGGCCAAGCCTGACAAACGCACCAGACTGCGCCAAAGCGCGGTGGAACTTGCCTACCGGCAGGGCTTCCGCAAGACCACGATCGCCGACCTGGCCGCTGAGTCCAAAGTCCCGCTCGGCAACATCTACTACTACTTCAAGACCAAGGACGAGCTCGGCGCGGCGATCCTCGAGACGCGCCTCGACGAGTTTCATCAGCTCCGCGACCATGCCGAAACGCTGAGCGACCCCAAGGATCGCATCCGGCTCTTCATCGACGCGACGCTGGACAACAGGGCAGTGGTGGCCGAGCGCGGCTGCCCGATGGGGTCGCTCTGCGCCGAGCTGCTGAAGGACGGAGGCGAGCTGGGCAAGCAGTCGAATGCGCTGTTTGCCGAGCCGATCGCCTGGCTGGCTGCGCAGTTCGGTTCGCTGAAACGGACCGACGGCGCTGCCCTCGCGCTCCAGCTCATGGCCTCGCTCCAGGGCGTTTCCCTGCTGGCCCAGAGCTTCCGCGATCCGCGTCTGATCGAGACCGAGGCAGTGCGGCTCAAGGCCTGGCTCGCGGCACTGTAGCAGTGCGGTCCCCGTGTCGGTCGGACGACGAGACGGCGCTGAGTAGTCACGGCGCTTGGGACCGGTGATACCGCCAATGGCGGATCGCGACTGACGGGTGGAGTCAGAGTTCGTGCCGAGAAGCTTCGGCCCCAGGGCGAACCCTGTAGCCGGGAAATCTTAGCGTTGCGCCGAAGCTTACGACTGCGGGGCTTGGCCGGTTGCCGCCGGTGCGCCCGCGCCGCCGCGCGCGGCTTCGAGGGTGCGCCGGCGGGCCCGGAAGTCGGACCATTGCTGGTCGACGATCACGCCGATGAGGATAACGCCGCCCATCACCGCGAAGTTGAGGGAGGACGGGATACCCAGGAGCACCACGAGGTTTTGCAGTTCCTGCAGCAGCACCACGCCAAGCAGGCAACCGATGATGGACCCCTCGCCGCCACGCAGCGAGAAGCCGCCCAGCACGGCCGCCGCGATGGCGTAGAGCTCGTAGAAATTGCCGTGCGAGCCCGGCGAGATCGAGCGCGTATACATGGCGAAGTAGACCGCCGAGATCACCGTCAGCACCTGACAGATGACGTAGGCGGCGACGATGATGATGCCGGTCTTGATGCCGGAATAGCGTGCCGCGTCCTCGTTCTTGCCGACCGCGTAGAGGTAGCGGCCGAACACCGAGCGGTGCAGCACCACCCACATGATGATGGCGAGGATGACCAGCGCGATGAAGGAGTTCGGGATACCCCAGCTCCTGCCGGCGGTGATGAATTCGAGATCGGGAAAACTCTGGCCGAAGCCGAATCCGGCGGTGGAGTCCTGCGTATAGAAGCGGGCGATGCCGCGGTAGAACAGAAGTCCACAAAGCGTGACGATGAAGGGCTGCAGCTTGAGCCAGGTGATCAACAGGCCATGAAACACCCCGATCAGCACGCCCAGCACCAGCATCATGGCGACGGCGGCCGGCCACGGAATGCCCTGGTTGGCGATGAAGTCGACGAACAGCACGCCGATCAGCGCGATCATCGAGCCGACCGACAGCTCGATGCCGCTGGTGATGATGACGAAGGCTTCGCCGAGCGCCGAAATGCCGAACATGCCCACGAGGTTGGCCGTGTTGGCGATGTTGATCGGCAACAGGAAGCGCGGATTGTTCGCCGCGACGATGGCGCCCACCACGATGATCAGGATGAGAAGGCCGAGATCCTTCTTGGTCATGCCGCTTCCCCCTGTTGCAACGGCTTGCCCACGGCGAGCTGCAGCACGTTTTCTTCGCTGAACTGATCCGGATTCAGCGTCCCCGAGATCCGGCCCTCATGCATCACGGCGATGCGGTCGGACACCCCGATCACCTCTTCCATGTCGGACGAGATCATCATCACGGCGACGCCGGCATCGGCCAGGCCGCGCATGAGCTTGTAGATCTCCGCCTTGGCGCCGATGTCGATGCCGCGCGTCGGCTCGTCGAGGATCATGACCTTGGGCGACATGGCGAGCCACTTGGCCAGAACGACCTTCTGCTGGTTGCCGCCCGACAGGTTCGCCGCCTTGGTCGAAACCTGCGGCGCCTTGATCCCGAGGTTGCGCCGCTGCGCTTCGGCCGTCTTGTCCTCGGCTCCAGGGCTGACCATGAAGTTGCGCGCATATTTCCGCAGGTCCGGCAGCGAGATGTTGTGGCTGATCGCGAGGTCGAGCAACAGGCCGGCCCCCTTGCGGTCTTCCGGCACGAGGAAGAGGCCGCGCTCGACCGCCTGCGAGGTGTGGCGCGGGCTGAACGCCGCGCCGCCGAGCTCGAAGCTTCCGCCATAGATGCGATCGACGCCGAATACGGCGCGCGCGAGCTCGGTGCGGCCGGAGCCGACGAGGCCGGCGATCCCGAGGATCTCGCCGCTACGCAGCTCCAGATTGATGCGCTTGGTCGGATAGGTCGAGGTCTGCACGTCGACAACCTTGAGCGCGACCTCACCCGGCGGCCGGGCCGGCGGCGCGGTCTGCACCTTGAGGTCGCGGCCGATCATCAGCTTGACCATGCGGTCGTGGCTGATCTCGGCCCTGTCGAGCGTGCCGGCGAGCTTGCCGTCGCGCAGCACGACGACGCGGTCGGCGACCGCTTCGATCTCGTGCAGACGATGCGAAATGAAGATGACGGAGATGCCCTGGGACTTGAGCCCGCGGATCACCTCGAGGAGCTTTTCGGTCTCCGAGATCGGCAGGCTCGAGCTGGGTTCGTCGAGGATCACGAGGCGCGCCTCGACCGACAGCGCCTTGGCGATCTCGACCATCTGCTGCTGCGCCAGCGACAGCCGCGCCACGGGCGTCGCAGGGCCGAAATTGGCGCCGAGGCGCTTCAGCAGCGGCGCGACCATTTCGTGCTGGCGGCGATTGTCGACGAGCTTGAGGAAGCCGGCCCTGAGGGGCTCGCGGCTCATATAGACATTGGCGGCGACGTCGAGATTGTCGAAGAGGTTGAGCTCCTGGTGCACGAAGGCGATGCCCGCCCGCATGCTGTCGCCGACGCTGAGCGCAGGCCGTTCGACGCCATCGATTGTGATGGTGCCCGCTTCCGGCGCGATCACGCCGCCGAGGATCTTCATCAGTGTCGATTTGCCGGCGCCGTTTTCGCCGACCAGGCCGATGACCTCGCCCGGATAGACGTTCATCGAGAAGGCGGTGAGGGCGACCACGCCGGGGTAAGCCTTGCGAATGCCCTGCAGGCTCAGGAAGGGCTGGGTGGCGGCGGCGGAGCTGTCAGCGGAAGCGTCGGTCGTCATGGCGGTCCAGAGCGTAGTCTTGACGGACGCGAGCGGCAAGCGATGCACGCCGCCGCCCGGGCCGGGAGAGTCCTTCCCGATCCCGAGGGACCGGGAAGGAAAGCAGCTTACTTGCCCGCCATCGCCTTGAGGTTGGCGGCGTAGGCGTCGATGTCGGCGGCGTAGAGGATCTT
>DATMTK010000066.1:0-16265 GCA_035564755.1 Devosia sp.
GCCTCGCTCAGCTTCCTCGGCATCGGCGTCCAGCCGCCAACGCCGAGCTGGGGCCAGATGATCAATGTCGGCATGAACTTCATGTTCTACTACTGGCACATGGCGGTGTTCCCCACCGCGGCGCTCGCCGTGACCATTCTCGCGGCCTCGCTGCTCGGCGACGGGCTTCGCGACGCCCTCGATCCCACACTGAAAGGCCGTTGATCTTGAGCACCAATCTTGCCCAGCAATTCCTGCTCGATCCGGAGGTGACATTCCTCAATCACGGCTCGTTCGGCGCCTGTCCGCGGCCGGTGTTCGAGGACTACCAGCGCTGGCAGCTCAAGCTCGAGCGCCAGCCGGTCGAGTTTCTGGATTCCCGTCGCGGACTGAAGACCAATCTGCTCGCGGCGCGCGAAGCGCTGGCCAAGGAGCTGCATACCTCGCCCGAGAACATCGCCCAGGTCTCGAACGCGACGACCGGGCTCAACGTCGTGATCCAGTCGCTGCCGCTGAAGCCGGGCGACGAAATTCTCACCACCAACCACGAGTACAACGCGCTCGAAAAGACCTGGGCCTATGTGAGCCGCAAGACCGGCGCCAAAATCGTGGTCGTCACCGTACCCTTGCCGCTGACCAGCGTGCAGCAGTTCCACGACGCGGTGGCCGCTGCCTTCACCGACCGGACGAAGGTGCTGTTCCTCAGCCACATCACATCGCCGACGGCGCTGCTGTTTCCGGTTGAGAGCCTGATCGCCGAGGCGCGCACCCGCGGGGTTTGGAGCGTCATCGACGGCGCCCATACGCCTGGACATATCCCGCTCGATCTCGAAAAGATCGGCGCCGACTTCTATTCGGGCAACTGCCACAAATGGCTGATGTCGCCAAAAGGCTCGGCCTTCGTCTATTGCCGCCCCGAGTGGCAGTCGATGCTCGACCCACTCGTGATCAGCCACGGCTGGACCGCCGACAACAAGGAACCCGGGGTGAGGGGCCCATTCGGCAATTCGGCCTTCGTCGACGAGATCGAGATGCAGGGCACCCGCGATCCGTCGGCCTGGCTCGCCGTCCCTGCCGCGCTCGAGTTCCGCCGCCAGAACGATTGGTGGTCGGTGAGCGCCGAATGCACCCGCCTCGCACAGGAGACGGCGGCGCGCCTGCGCGATCTCACCGGCCTGCCGGCGATCTCCTCGCCCGAGTTTTGCGCCCCGCAGATGGTGTCCATGCCGATCCCGCCCTGCGACACGCAGGCGGTCCACGACGCCCTGATCCGCGACTACAACATCGAAATTCCCGTCATCGCCTGGCAGGGGCAGCATTTCGTCCGCCTGTCGTGCCAGGGCTACAACACCCGCCAGCAGATGGATTTGCTGGTCGACGCCCTCACTGATCTGCTAGGGCTCCGCACCCAGCACCGGAAAATCAGTCAAGCCTGATGGATGACGTCCTGATCGAGCGCGACGGCCGCGATGTCCTCGACTACCTCGAGCGCATCGATACCACCACGCGTGGCGTCGCCGTGCTCGATGCGCTGGCCGACATGATCGAGCGGGCAGGGCTGGGCGTGGGCGACCGCATCCCGCCGGAAGTGACGCTGGCGCATCGGCTCGGCGTCGGTCGCTCGACCATCCGGGAAGCTCTGAACCGCTGGGAAGGCCTCGGCATCATCAAGCGCAAGCGCGGGGCCGGCACCTTCCTGTCGGCGCGCCCGCCGTCGCCCAAGGGCCTCGCGCCGACCATGATCCGGCTCGAGGGTGAAGCGCTGCTGCGCCTGCTCGAGGTGCGCCGCGCACTGGAAAACGACGTCGTGCAGCGGGCGGCTCGCAAGGCGCGTCCGAAGCAGCGCGCCGAAATCTCGCGCCTCTGCGACGTGCTGCTCGAGGTCGTCGCGTCCGGCGAGCCGTGGCGCGAAGCCGACTGGGCCTTCCATAACGCCATCAACGACGCGTCGGGCAATCCGATGTTCGGCCAGATCCTGTTCCAGCTCGACCACGCGCTCGAGCGCTCGGTCGAATCCCCGTTCGGCCGCGACGAGTTCGGCCTCCAATCGTTCCCGCCGCACCGCGACCTCGCCGATGCAATCGTCGACGCCGATCCGGTGGCCGCCGCTGTCGCGATCAACCACATCCTCGACATCGTCGAAGACGAGATCCGCGGCATCATCCGCCTGGGCGTGCCGGCCTAGCTCCGGGTCCGGCTGCCGCGTTCCGATGAACGCTTCCTGACATCTCCTCTCAAAGCCAATTCAGGCGACGGCCCCTAAACAGCGCGCGTCGCCGATCCGGCGATGATCGTGGGGCCCCGTTCTACGGCAGCCCCCCGAGAGAAGGAGACGAAACATGATGATGAAACATGTGATGGCCGCCGCTGCATCGGCCGCCATCCTTGCAATGGTTGTGCCGGCAGTGCTGCCCCTTTCAGCTCTGGCCGCTTCGGTCAGCGGGAGTTCCTCGAGCGGCTCGAGTGCGTCGAGCGGTCCAAGCAATCCCAGCACGCCGCCTGACAATCCCGGCCAGCCCAACGGTGGGCCAGGAGGCGGCGACCCCGGCCTTCCCGCGCCGCCTACCCCTGAACAGGTTTCGCAGTTGGAGCAGCTTTGCAACGCCGCTCTGAACAGGCTGGCCAAAGTGCCGCCGAAGCTGGTCGTCGCCTTCGCCAATGAAGCGGGCGTGTCGGTGGTGCCGGTCTGCAATTCGGGGGCCGGCCATCAGGCCAAGATCGACCCGAGCCAGGCTCTGCCGCTGCAGCACGCCATCGCCAACAACCCGGCGCTGATGGCCGTCCTCAAGCTCCACGGCTTCCATGCCGAAGATGTCGTCGGTGTCGTCATGACCGACGGCGTTGCGACGCTCTACGTCCACCGGGGCGCCGCCTGACCGCGTCCGGAGGCGGCTTTGCCTCACGAGCCGCCTCCACGCTCGTCCTCCTTCTGCGGCTTTGTCGTCTGAACATCATATGAACTGCTGACTTTGCGGCAGTTCACGTGCCCGCCTCTATCGATTGTTGGCCGCCATAGGCGGCGTTGCACCAAGGAGGCCGACCGCTTCCGCGGCCTGTCTCCTCAACAAAGGAGACCAGCATGATGTTCAAAGCGACTGTAACCGCGATGGCGGCGCTCGCCATCGTTGCAATCACATTGCCGGTTCCACCATCGGCGGCGCAAGTATGCGCTCGCCTCTGTCCGCCGCCTCCGACCACCTCATCCTCCACTCCGGACGGTGGCACCAACAATCCGGGCGGCGGCCCCGATCTGCCCCAGCCCACGCCCGATGAGCAGCGCTCCAGCATGGAGCAGGTCTGCAACGCGGCGCTGCATAGCCTCGCCAAGGTGTCGGTGAAGCTTGTCGAGGCGTACAGCAACGAGCCGGGGGCGTCGGTCGTGCCGCTCTGTAATTCGGGCGTCGGACATTCAGCCAAGATCGACAACAGCCAGGCGCTCCCGCTCCAAAATGCCATCGCCGGCAACCCCGTCCTCATGGACGTGTTGACCGCGCACGGTTTCCACGCCGAAGACGTGGTCGGCGTGACCATGGGCACCGACATGGCCAAGCTCTACGTGCATCGCTAGGGCCAAGGCGGCGGCTGGCGTCAGCCGCCGCTTGTCCCTCGGGTCGCCAGACGATAGCTAGAGGGCGCCTCGGAGCGCCCGCATGAAGATCGTCATCACCGGCAGCGCCGGTTTCATCGGCTTCCACCTCGCCCTGCGCCTGCTGCGCGAGGGCCATGAGGTGCTGGGGTTCGATGCGCTGACCGACTACTACGATGTCCGGCTGAAGCGGGCCCGTCACGCTGTCCTTGGTGAATTCCGGGCGTTCCGTGCCGTGGCCGGCCATCTTGAAAATGCCGATCTGGTGCAGGCGACCATTGCCGCCGCCAAGCCCGAGATCGTCGTACATCTCGCCGCGCAGGCCGGCGTCCGCTATTCGCTGGAACACCCCGAGACTTACGTCGCGAGCAACAGTGTCGGCACGTTCAACCTGCTCGAGGCGTTGCGCCGGACGCCGGTGCGTCACGCGATCCTAGCGTCGACGAGCTCGGTCTATGGCGGGACGCCGAACCAGGTCTTTGTCGAGACCGACCGCACCGACTTCCCGCTGTCGATCTACGCCGCCACCAAGCGCGGCACCGAGGCGATGGCGCATTCCTATGCCCATCTGTTCGCGATCCCGGTGACCATGGCGCGCTTCTTTACCGTCTATGGTCCGTGGGGCCGCCCCGACATGGCGCTGTTCAGGTTCGCCGGGGCGATCGAAGCGGGGACCCCGATCGAGGTCTATGGCGAAGGCCGCCAGTCGCGCGACTTCACCTATATCGACGATGTCGTCGAGGCGGTGGTCCGCTTGCTCGACACGCCGCCGGTTGCCGGCCAGAGCGTGGCGGCCACCGATCCGGTGTCGCCGGTCGCTCCGTGGCGCGCCGTCAATGTCGCGGGCGGCCGGCCGGTCGAGCTCATGGCGTTTATCGCGGCGCTCGAGCGCGCCATGGGCAAAGAGGCCGTCAAGCGGCTCGTCCCGATGCAGGCCGGCGACATGTCGAATACCCGGGCCGACACCACCCTGCTGCGGGCACTCACGGGGTTCGTGCCGAGCGTCGGCATCGACGAGGGCACGCGTGCCTTCGTCGACTGGTTCCGGACCGACTGGGCGCGGCTTCGCGCTCAGACGTGATTGCGCCAGGAATGCTGCGGATTGTAGTCGAGCATGCGCTTGGCCTTTTCGATCGAGAGCAGCGTTCCAGTCGCCGACATCGAGGGCCGCGTCTCGACCCCGGGGAACACCTCGGCCATCAGTGACGCATTGGCCCGGCTCATCACCGTGTCGGCGTTGGCGATGATGAATGGCTCGAAGCCCTTGAAATCCGCCTCGATCGCCTTGCGTACCGCCTGCGCGCCGTCGCGGGCATCGATATAGCCCCAGAGGTTCCATTTGCGCTTCTTGGGGTCGGAATCGAAGCTCGGGAACGCCTTGTAGTCCTCGACGTCCATGACGTTGGAGAACCTGAGGCCGGCGATCTTCAGCTCCGGATCCCAGCGCGCGAATTGCCGCGCGATGGTTTCGTCGACGAGCTTGCCGAGCGAATAGGCGCTCTCGGGTCGCGGATAGTATTCCTCGTCGACGGGGGCGTAGGGGGGAGGGATGTCGAACGGCAGGCCGAGCACCGTTTCGCTCGACGCAAAGACCACGGTCTTGATCTTGGCGAGCCGCGATGCCTCGAACACATTGTAGGTCGAGGGCACATTGTTGGCGAAGGTCCGCGCATTGGCGAAGAGCCCCGGCGCCGGAATCGCCGCGAGGTGCACCACCGCATCGAACGGTCCCTTGCGCTCGTCGACGCCGCTCAAGATGGCGCCTGCGACCTCGCCGAAATTGGTGAGGTCGATCCGCACCGTGGGCACGATCTGCTCCTTGGGCAGCACCTGGTCGATATTGAGCACCTCGTAGCCATTGGCCACCAGGTCCTTGAGCACCGCACGCCCGAGCTTTCCGCTGCCGCCGGTCACGATCACTTTGGTCATTTCAGTCCTCCGATGGCGCGATCATTCCATCCGTGCCGCGAACTGACAAGCCGAACCCCGGTGGGGGCGGTACGCCGATGAACGGAAACTGAACGCCGGCCTCACGCTGGGCTCAGCCTCGCCTGCGTAGAACGGGCGTAACGAACTTGATCTCCGAGGGAGCTCACCATGACCAGGACCCACGAAAAGCTGCTGATCGGCATCCTCGCCGGCATCATCATCGTCGGAGCCGGCGCCTTCGCGGTCCAGCCGGCGCTTGCCGGCAAGGCCGACCTCAAGGCAGGCTCGTCGCTGGCCGGCCCCTCCTACGATATCCTTACCCTCCGCCTCCTCCCGCAGAACTAGTTTCCTCCCCGGCCTTCGGCCGATCCCATGCAACGTGCCTGACCTCCTCTTCTTGACTTTGCCGGCCTCCTGATGTCCCTCCAAGGCATCACGGGGGCCGATTTTTTCATGGACGCCAATCCGATCCTTGCCGAGCTGGTTCGCGGCAACTGGGTGGAGAACCGCTACCGCGGCGCGTTCGTGGTTTCCGATGCGCAGGGCAACGTCATCGCCTCGGCGGGCGATATCGACCGGCCGGTCTTTCCACGTTCGGCGGTGAAGTCCATGCAGGCCATGGCGCTCGTGACTTCGGGCGCGATCGACAAGTTCGATCTCACCGACGAAGAGCTGGCGCTCTCCTGTGCCAGCCACCAGGGCGAGGACGTCCACATCGCCGGCGTCACTTCGTACCTGTCGCATATCGGTCTCGGCATCTCCGATCTCGAATGCGGCGCGCATGCCCCGACCTTCGGGCCGGCGCGGGAGAAGCTGCGCGACAGCGGGCAGTCGCCGTCGGCGGTTCACAACAATTGCTCGGGCAAGCACTCCGGCATGCTGGCGGTGGCCGAGGCGCTCGGCGTGTCGACGGCGCATTATGTCGATCGCGACCATGCCGTGCAGCAGGAGGTGCGTTCGGGCATCGAGACCATTCTCCATGAGCCGCTCAACACCGATCGCTGCGGCACCGACGGTTGTTCCATTCCCACCTGGGCCGCGCCGCTCCGGCAATTCGCCGCCGGCTTTGCCCGGATGGCGACCGGTGAGGGACTGCCGGAGGATTTCGCACGTGGCGCACGGCGCCTCTTCGATGCGGCGACCTCGCATCCCGAACTGGTCGGCGGTACCGGCAACCTCGATACCGAAGTCATGCGGGCCTTCGGTGGCCGCCTGATGCAAAAGGGCGGTGCCGAGGGCGTGCAGTGCGGCGCCGTCCGCGACAAGGGCTGGGGCTACGCGCTCAAGGTGGACGACGGCAATATGGCCGCCTCGCACGCGATGGTCGCCACGCTGCTGCTCGCCATCGCCGACCCCGACGCTGCGCAGGAGCATGTGCTCAAGCGCTTTGCGGTGCAGGTGGTGCGCAATGTCCGCGGCCTCGATGTCGGGCTGATCAAGGCCACGGCTGCGATGCGGCCCAAGCTCAGCTGACGGTGTTGCCGGTTACGGTCACGTTGGGATAGCGGCCGGCGTCTTTGGCCAGGTCCTTGCTGACGATCTTGTCCCATTCCATGCCGACGATCGCCTGCTGGGCGCCGCTCACGATGTTGCCGTCGACCCGCACCGGGCCCGGCGACTTCTCCTGCACCACGGTGACGCCGATGCCGATCATCGCGCCGGTGACGATGTTGTCGCTGACGATGACGTTGCGGACATACGGGCCGTAGCCCGCGACGATCCCGGCGCCCGGTACCGTCTCCACCGTGTTGTTGGCGACCACGACATCGGCCTCGGCATAGATGCCGACCGGCTGCGTGTCCGGATTGTTGAGCGATTTCGGCGCAATGTTGCGCACGATATTGCCGGTGCAGGTCGCGAGGTGCCCGCCGCTGTCGAGATTGGTGATCGAGATACCGGTCGCCGCGCCGTCGATGACGTTGTCGGCAATCACCGAGCCCGAAAAGGCAAATTCGGAAAAGATCGCGACCTCGCCGGAATTGGTGCAGGTGTTGCCGCGGATCTGGCAGTTGCGGCCGCTGTTCACGCGCACGGCCGAGAACGCGCACGAGTCGATGACATTGTCGGCGACGATCACCTCGTCGGCCTTGTAGATCGACACGCCATTGCCGTTCTGGCCGTTGCCGCCATCGGCGAAGGCGATCTTGCCGATGCGGTTGCCGGTGACGATCGAGCCGTCCGGCCCGTCGTCGTCGCGCCAGATGCGGATGCCGGCATTGTCGCAATTGGCGATGCGATTGCCGCGAACGATGACGCCTTGGCCGTTCTGCGAGTGGATCGCCGCGGCCTGTGCGCCGTCGAACGTACAATCCTCGATGCTGAGCGCCGAGCCCCCGGCCGCGATGCCGTTGCCGGCAGCGTTCCGGAACTCGCATTGGCGGAATGTGATGCCGGTGCTGGTTTCGATCTCGATCAGGCCGTTCACGCCGGCCGCATGTTCCGGTGCGAGCGCGGCAAAGACGATGCCTTCGATCGTCGCGGCGTTGGCGTTGGCGATGTGCGCGAGCCGCGCCTCGCCCGGCGTGGCGAGAATGGTTTGGCCGCGGACGCCAAGGAGGTGGAGGCCGTTCGGCAGCTCGAGCCGGGCGACACTCAGCGTGCCGGCCGGCAGGAGCAGCAGCCGGCCCTCGCTCGCGGCGGCGTTGATTGCCGCCTGAAGCCTGGCGCTCTGGTCGCCCGGATTGCTCGGGTCGAGCCCGAAATCGGCAGCGGCGTCGATCGGCTGCGCGGCGCGCGCACCAGTGACGATCGCGGGCAGGGCGAGGCTGCTGGCGAGACCGGCGATGGCCTGGCGGCGGCTGAAGCGAACTGGGATCATCCACTGATTGTCGCGGAAACCGGCGCCGAATGCCATTTCCGCCGCGCCGATTGGTGAATGCTAGATTTTCCTGAGCCTTACCGCCGTGCCTGTGGCGGTGACCATGATCATGGCGCCGCGGTTGCCGATCACCTCGAAATCGATGCCGACACCGACCACCGCATCGGCCCCGAGCCGCTGCGCCCGGTCGGTGAGCTCGCGCAGCGCCGCCTCCCGGGAGGTCTGCAGTTCTTCCTCGTAGGCCGCCGAACGCCCGCCGACAAAGTCGGTCACCGTCGCCATCACGTCGCGCAGGATATTGGCGCCCGAGACGACCTCGCCGTGCACGAGCCCGAGATAGTCGGTGATGGCAAAACCCTGCAATTCCTCGGTCGTTGATACCAGCATCCTCGTCCTCCGTGCCGTCATGCGGTGACATAGGAACGCCGCAAGCGGCCGGCAAGCGGGGTGGCGGCACCAACCGGGGGCCGATATAGTTTCGGCAGCGACCGAATCCGAGGATGTCCGCCGTGCCAAACATGCTTCTCGACGACCGGATCTTCCTGGGGGTCGGCAGCAAGCCGGAATACCTGCTGCTGAAATACGGCAATCGCCATGGCCTGATCACCGGGGCAACGGGCACCGGCAAGACGGTGACGCTGCAGGGCATCGCCGAGGGCTTTTCCCGCGCCGGCGTGCCGGTGTTCCTCGCCGATGTGAAGGGCGATCTCGCCGGCCTGTCGCAGATCGGCGAGCAGAAGGACGTCTTCGTCGCCCGCGCCACGCAGATCGGTTTCGACGATTGGAAGAACGATCGGTTCCCGGTGATCTTCTGGGACCTCTTCGGCAAGCAGGGCCATCAGGTCCGCGCCACCATCTCCGAGATGGGGCCGCTGTTGCTGTCCCGCATCCTCAACCTCAACGACACGCAGGAAGGCGTGCTGAACGTCGCCTTCAAGTTCGCCGACGACAATGGCCTGCTGCTGCTCGACCTCAAGGATTTGCGGGCGCTGCTGGTCGAGGTCGAGAGTCGCGGCAAGGAGCTGTCGGCGACCTATGGCAACGTGGCGACGGCCACGATCGGCGCGGTGCAGCGGGCGCTGCTGGTGCTGGAGCAGCAGGGCGCCTCGAACTTCTTCGGCGAAAAGGCGCTCGAGATTTCGGACCTGATGCGAATCGCGCCCGGCAATCGCGGCGCCGTCTCTGTGCTCGCGGCCGACCAGTTGATGCAGTCGCCACGGCTCTATGCGACGTTCCTGTTGTGGATGCTGAGCGAGCTGTTCGAGCAATTGCCGGAGGTGGGCGATCCGGCCAAGCCGAAGCTGGTGTTCTTTTTCGACGAAGCGCACCTGCTGTTCGACGACGCGCCCAAGGCGCTGGTCGACAAGGTCGAGCAGGTGGTGAAGCTCGTCCGCTCCAAGGGCGTGGGCGTCTATTTCTGCACGCAGAGCCCGGCAGACATCCCCGACGACGTGCTGTCGCAGCTCGGCAATCGCGTGCAGCACGCGCTGCGGGCTTACACGCCGCGCGACCAGAAGGCGGTGAAGGTCGCGGCCGACACGTTTCGGCCCAATCCGGCGTTCTCGACCGAAGCGGTGATCACGCAGCTTGCGGTTGGCGAGGCGCTGGTCAGCGTGCTCGAGGACGGTGGCGTGCCGGCGATCGTCGAGCGCACCTTCATCCGGCCGCCGTCGTCGCGCGTCGGGCCGATCACACCCGACGAACGCAAGGCCGTGATGCAGGGCTCGCCCGTCGGCGTCGCCTATGACCAGACGATCGATCGCGAGTCCGCCTATGAAGTGCTGAACAAGAAGGCAGAGACCCGGACGGCCCCGGGGGCCGTGCCGACATCCGGTCTCCCGCCGGTCTCGTCCGGTGGTTCACCGTGGGGTCCGCCGCCTGCCGATCGGCCTGACCCGGCACCGCGCCGGTCTGCGGCACCGCCTCACTCCTCCAATCGTGAAACCGTCACCGAGGCGGTCATCAAATCGGTGGCCCGCAACGTCACCGGGCAACTCACCCGTTCCGTCACACGCGAGCTGGTGCGAGGCATCCTCGGCGGCCTGAGCAAGGGCCTCTGATGTCACCCGATGTACACCCCACGCTCGGCGTGTTCGCCTCCGACCGGGGGCCCGGCGATGTCGACCGCGCCTCGCTGATGTCGCAGGTGGGAAGCTTCCTTGCCCGCAAGGGGGCGCGGCTCGTCTGTCTTGCCGATGGCGGGGCCGTGCCCGTGCCGCTGCTGACGAGCGCCCGGACCGCCGGCGCCACCGTGACCTTGATCACCGCCGAGGACTATAGCGAGCCTTCGGCATTCGAGGGCGTTACCGTCGAGCACGTGCCCGATCGCGAGGCCCGGCTCGCCCGTGTCGCGGCATTGTCGCAGATCTACCTGGCGTTGCCTGGGTCACTGGCCTCTGCATCCAGCCTCTATCTGAGCTGGGTTCGCGGCGGCGGGGGTGCCGGGCGCAAGCCGGTGGTGTTCTTCGACCACCACGACGCCTTCAAGGTCGTCCGCGGCTACGCCGCCGACATCATTGCCAATTCGATCCCAAACCACGACCGCTACGTGCAGTTCGCGACCAATGTCGACGACATGTGGAACAAAATCTCCTGGCTCGTCGACCAGGGTGCAACGGCGCTCTAGTTGAGTAGTCGGATTACACAGGGCGAGCGGAAGCGTCCGCCGGCCCATCCGGCGATGTCAAAGAACCGGCCGCTTCGTCAGATGCGGCCTCGGCGGGACTTGGGTCCAAGCCGGTAGTCGGCGAACTGTGGGACCTTCGTCCCGCCGACGCGTCGGGGAGGATTCAGGCATACGCCGCTGGAGGGCGGAGGACTCTGCCTTACCCGCCTCGGCTCCAACATTGGCCCACCACGGGACGACTCCCGTGATCCCCGACTCCCCCCGCAGACCGTTCGTCGCGACCTCGCAGATGCGAGGGGATGAGGTGAATATACGGCCGGCGGAAACACCGGGCATAAGTTTTTTGAAATCGGGCTGAGAGGCGCAGAGACGCTGGGGGTTGGTAAGATGAACGAATGTCGTTGGGGCATCGCAAGTGGTGCGAGTCCCCCCCAACCCAGACTGCAGCAAAT
Source organism: Devosia sp. (assembly GCA_035564755.1). GTDB lineage: Bacteria > Pseudomonadota > Alphaproteobacteria > Rhizobiales > Devosiaceae > Devosia_A. The sequence goes on from DATMTK010000066.1 coordinate 11,391, forward strand.
ACCGGGTCATCCCCGCAAGCGGGGACCTCTGTTCCTGTGGCGCAACGGAGGTTCCCGCTTTCGCGGGAATGACCTTGTGGGTGGGCAGCGACCACATCCCTCTCCGAGGAACCCGACTGCGGGGTTCGCGCGGGCCTACGCCACCGCGACGATTTCCGCGTCGGTCATGGCGCCGGGAACGATCGTCACCAGGATGTGGAGGCTCTTGTGGCCGACGAAGTGGCTGACCAGCGGGCCCGGGCCCTTGTCGCTGGTGCTCGCGGCGATGACCAGGATGCCGATGGCCGGGTCTTCGCTGACCAGCCGCTCGATGGCCTCGGCCGGCCGGCCCTCGCGGATCACGGTTTCGGTGCGGATCTGGCCGAATTCGGCGATGCGCGCGATGCGGGCGTCGAGATTGCGCTCGGCCTCGTTGCGTGCCTCGGCCCGCATGGTATCGGCGACGCCGATGAACTGGTCGAAATCCTGCGTGTCGATGACCGAGAGCAGCACCAGCGCGCCGCCCACGCGCTTCACCCGGTTGGCGGCAAAGGTCACCGCCCGGTCACACTCGGGCGACTCGTCGACGAGGACGAGGAATTTGCGCGAATAATGCTGATCCGCCATGCCGGCATTGTCCCATCCACGGGGGCATTGGACAAGCCTAGCGCAGGAACCCCACGATTCGCCGCACCTCGGTCATGGTCGCTTCGGCCATGATTGACGCGCGCGCCGCCCCGTCGGCCATGAAGCCGTCGATATAAGCGGGATCGGCCAGCATGCGGCGGATCTCGGCGGCGACCGGCGCGAGCTCGTTGACCGCCAGCTCCGCGAGCGCCGGCTTGAACACCCCCCAGCCCTGGCCGCCGAACTGCTTCAGGACCTCGGCCTTGCTGGTCCCGGCGAGCGCGGCATAGATGCCGACGAGGTTGTCGGCTTCGGCGCGGCCCTCGAGCCCCTTTTCCTCCGACGGCAGCGGCTCGGGATCGGTGGTCGCGCGCTTGATCTTCCTGGCGATGGCATCGGCATCGTCCATCAGCAGCACCGAGGCCTGCGCCGAGGTGTCGGACTTGCTCATCTTCCTGCTGGCGTCCTTGAGCGACATGACGCGCGTCGCGGGCCCGGTGATCACCGGCTCGGTGAGCGGGAAGTAGTCGGCGTCGAGTCCCTGCTCTTTGATCGACGGGCCGAAATCGTTGTTGAACTTTTGCGCGATGTCGCGGGTCAGCTCGAGGTGCTGCTTCTGGTCGTCGCCGACCGGCACGTGCGTCGCCTTGTAGAGCAGGATGTCGGCAGCCATCAGCGAGGGGTAGGCAAACAGCCCGAGCGATTCCGCCTCGGCGTTCTTGCCGGCGGTCTTGTCCTTCCACTGCGTCATGCGGTTCATCCACCCCATGCGCGCGACGCAGTTGAACACCCAGGCGAGCTCGGCATGCTGGCCGACGCGGCTCTGGTTGAAGACGATCTGCGTTTTCGGATCGACCCCGGCCGCCACATAGGCCGCCGCGACCTCACGGGTCTTGCGGCGGAGCTCGTCCGGCTCCTGCCAGACCGTGATCGCGTGCATGTCGACGACGCAGTAGATGCACGGGAACCGCTCCTGCAGCGGCACGAAGCGCTTGATGGCGCCCAGATAGTTGCCCAGGTGCAGGTCGCCCGAAGGCTGGATGCCGGAAAAGACGCGCGGGGTGAAGGGCATGTTGGCTTTGTCGTATTTGTCGGAAGACAGCCGACCTACAGTGTCCGACGGATCAAGACAAGTTGGCCGGTCAGCCGCTCGCCGGGTTCCGCCGCAGCCGGCCGATCAGCGTATCGAGCCGCTGCGCGCCCGAAAAATGCACCAGCGCGAAATAGAGGCCGGCGCCGAAGATGCACAGCGCGCCGAGCGCCACGAGCTGCACGATCAGCGGCGCGTGCGGTTGCATATAGGGCCCGAGCGGGATGGCGAGCGCCCACAGCACCACCGCCATCGCCACGGAAGCGACGACGATGAGCGCGTGGCGGCGCCAGTCGTCGGCGGGCAGGCGGAAATGCCCGCGGCGGCCGAGCCAGACGGCGAGCAGCACCGCGTTGGCCCAGGCCGCGACGGAGGTCGCGACGGCGATGCCGACATGTTTCAGCACCGGGAACAGGAGCAGCGAGATCGCGATGTTGATGACCACCGAAATGCCGGCGAAGACCGTCGGCGTGCGGGTGTCCTCGCGGGCGAAGAAGCCCGGCTGCAGCACGCGGATCAGCACATAGGCGGGCAGGCCCGCCGAGAACCAGATCATGGTCTGCGCCGTCTCGTACGTATCGGTCGCCGAGAACGCGCCGCGCTGGAACAGCACCGCGACGATGGGCGTCGCCAGCGCGATCAGCGCCGTGGCGGCCGGCATCGAGAGCAGCATCGAGATCAGCAGCGCCTGGTTCTGGCTCGCATCGGCTTCCTTGTCGCGTCCGCCCTTCAGATGCCGGCTGAGCTCGGGCAAGAGCACCGTGCCGATGGCGATGCCGATGATGCCGAGCGGCAGCTGGTAGAGCCGGTCGGCGTAATAGAGGTAAGCGATGGCGCTCGCCGCCGACGAGGCGATGATGGTGCCCACGAAGATGTTGACCTGGGTGATGCCGCCGGCGATCACCGCCGGGATGGCGAGAATCCAGAAGCGGCGCACCTCGGCGTCGAATTTCGGCCAGTGCAGGCGCGGCACGAAGCCGGCGCGGCGGATGGCGACGTAGACCATCAGCAGTTGCGCGATACCGCCGGCGATGGTGCCGACCGCGATCCAGATCGCCGTCTGCACGTCGGTGTTCGGGTAGAGCACCAGCGGCGCCATGAACACGATCATCACGATGTTCAGAAGGATCGGCGCAAAGCTCGAGGCGGTGAAGTGGTTGAGCCCGTTGAGGATCGCGGCATAAGCCGCCATCAGCGACATGCACATCAGGTAGGGGAAGCAGATGCGCGTCAGCAGCACCGTGAGGTCGTACTTGCTCTGGTCACCCAGGAACCCGGGGACGAACAGCGGCAGGATCCACGGCATGAAGAGTTCGGCAAAGATCGTGACGCCGGTCACCACCGCCACGAGCCAGCTCATGATCCGCGCCGCCCACAGCCGGGCCGGCTCCATGCCGTCCTGCTCGAGATGCTTGGCGAACAGCGGAATGAACGCGGTGTTGAAGGCGCCTTCGGCAAAGAGCCGCCGGAACAGGTTGGGGAAGCGGAACGCCGCGAGATAGGCGTCGGCCGCCGGCCCGGTGCCGAGCACGGCGGCGACCAGTGCGTCGCGCACGAAGCCCAGCACGCGGCTGCCGGTCGTCATCACGCCGACATTGAGGAAATTGCGGTAGAGGTTGCTCATCGCTTTGAGCGCAAGCGGCGCCCCCCCTCCCAACCTCCCCCGCAAGGGGGGAGGTGCCGACCGGTGGGCTGGGCGCGATCGTGCCGCACGCGCCACCCTCCCCCTCGCGGGGAGGGTAGCGCAGCTAGAGCCGCAAGGCTCGTAGCGGAGCTGGGAAGGGGGGCGAGATCTCCCGGGATGCAGCTACCCATTCGCCACTTTCGGCAGGTCCTGCTCTTCGCCCCCCGGGCGGAGCGGCTCGAACACCTTGAGCAGCGTGTCGCGGATCAGCCGCTGCCGGCGCACGTTCTCGATCTTATGGCCGGTGAGGTCGGTGACGTAGAAGACGTCGACGGCCTTCTCGCCATAGGTGCCGATATGGGCCGACCCGATCGTGAGGTTGAGGTCGGAGATGGCGCGGGTGAGCTGGTGCAAGAGACCCGTGCGGTCGAGGCCCGAGACCTCGATGACGGTAAACTTCTCGCTGAGGGTGTTGGAGACCTGCACTTCGGCCGGCAGCGTGAACGGCTTGAGGCGCCGGTTGTGGCGGCTCTCCTTGCCCAGATCGATGAAGACCTGCCGCTTGCCCTGCAGCAACTGCTTGACCGTCTCGATGATGCGGTTGGCGCGTACCTTCTCGTCCTCGTCGGAAGTGAAGGCGCGGCGGAGGCGGAAGGTATCGAGCGCCTGGCCGTCGCGGGTCGAAAAGATCTGCGCGCCGATGATCGAGGCCTCGCACATGGTGCAGGCGCCGGCGATCAGCGACAGCAGCCGCGGGTGGTCCGGCGTATAGAACGACACTTCGGTGATCGATTCGAACGACTGCACCCGGATCGAGCCGGCGAACGGCTGGTGCGCGTGGTCGGCCGCGCGGATCATCCGGGCGTGCTCGAGTTGCAGCTCGAGCTCGGCCCGCAGCCAGTAATGGTTGTAGTGCCGCGCCACATAGGTCTCGAGCTCGTCCTTCGGCCAGGCGCTCAGCGCCTTTTCGAGATCGGCCTTGGCGGTGGCGACGCGATCGGCCTGGCTGACGCGCGAATGGCCGCCCGACAGCAGCGGCTCGGTGGCGTAATAGAGCGAGCGCAGCAGCGAGCCCTTCCAGCCGGTCCACACGCCCGGGCCGACGGCGCGGATGTCGCACGCGGTCAGGATCATCAGCAGCGCCAGGCGCTGCGGCGATTGCGCGATGTCGGCGAAGGCGCGGGCGGTCTCGGGGTCCTGCAGATCGCGGGCCTGGGCGATCTCGCTCATCATCAGATGGTATTCGATGAGCCACGCGACGGTATCGGTCTCAGCCGGATCGAGCCCCAGCCGCGGACAGAATTTGCGTGCGATGCGGGCGCCGGCGATCGAGTGGTCCTCCGGCCGTCCCTTGGCGATGTCGTGCAGGAACAAGGCCACGTAGAGCAGCCGCGTGTCGTTGAGCGAGGGGAGAAGCTCGTGCGTCAGCGGCAGCTCCTGCCGCAAGCCGCCATTGGCGATGTCGGCCATGACGCCGACCGAGCGGATCAAATGCTCGTCCACCGTATAGTGGTGATACATGTTGAACTGCATGAGCGCGACGATCTTGCCGAAC
>DATMTK010000067.1:0-18033 GCA_035564755.1 Devosia sp.
CCCCGACAAGCTCGAGGCGATCGCCGCTGCCGGGTTCGACGGCATCGAAATCTTCGAAACCGATTTCCTGACGTTCGGCGCGACGCCTCGCGAGCTCGGCAAGATGATCAGGGATACCGGGCTCGAGATCACGCTCTTCCAACCGTTCCGCGATTTCGAAGGCCTGCCCGAGCCGTTGCGTTCGCGAGCGTTCGAGCGTGCCCGCCGGAAGTTCGAGGTCATGAAGGAGCTCGGCACGGACCTGATGCTGATCTGCTCAAATGTATCACCCGAGGCGCTGGGCGGGGTCGACCGGGCAGCGGCAGATCTGCGGGAGCTGGGCGAACTGGCCGGCTCGATGGGGATCCGTGTCGGTTACGAAGCGCTCGCCTGGGGGCGCCACGTCAACGATCACCGCGACGCCTGGGAAATTGTCCGCCGCGCGGACCATCCCAATGTCGGTCTCATCCTCGACAGCTTCCATACGCTGGTGCGGCGGATCGATCCGGACACCATCCGCTCAATTCCGGCGGACCGCATCTTCATCGTGCAGCTCGCCGATGCGCCGCGCATCGAGATGGATCTGCTCTATCTCAGCCGGCATTTTCGCTCGATGCCCGGCGAAGGCGACCTGCCGGTGGCCGACTTCGTCCGCGCCGTCGCCGCGACGGGCTACACCGGCGCACTCTCGCTGGAGGTGTTCAACGACCAGTTCCGCGGCGGATCACCCAAAGTCATCGCGGCCGACGGGCATCGCTCACTGGTCTACCTGATGGATCAGGTTCGGCGCGCCGAACCTTCGCCCATCGCCCAGTCTGTGCCGGCCATGCCCGAACGCAGCCGCGTCGCAGGGATTGCCTTCGTCGAATTTGCTGCTGCCCCCGACGACGTCGCTCCGCTCACCGGGCTGTTAGTGCAGCTCGGCTTTGTGCCCATCGCGCGGCATCGGAGCAAGCAGGTGACGCTCTACCGCCAGGGTGAGATTCGACTGATCGTCAACACCGAGCCCGAAGGTCTGGTCCGCTCGCAATACGTGACGCACGGGCTGTCCGCTTATGCCTTTGGCATCGAGGTTCCCGATTCCCGCGCCGCCGTTGCCCGCGCCGTGGCACTTGACGCAAATGTCTTCGAGCAGGGCGTGGCCGAGGGCGACACGATGGTACCGGCCATTCGTGGCGTCGGTGGCGGCCTCATCTACTTCCTCGATCAGTCCGAGGAGCTGGGTGCCATATGGGAGCGGGAGTTCGTGCCGCTGGGGAACGGTCTCGACAAAGCATGCGGATTGACGCGGATCGACCACCTCGCGCAGACCATGGATTACGACCAGATGCTGACCTGGGTGCTCTTCTACCGGTCGATCTTTGACGTGGAAAAGAGCCCGATGGTGGACGTTCTCGATCCCGGCGGACTGGTCCGAAGCCAGGTCGTCGCGGCCCCTTCGGGATCGTTGCGGCTGACGCTCAACGGCGCCGACAGCAGCCGAACGTTTGCCGGCGAGTTCGTACAGCGCAATTTCGGCTCGGGCATTCAGCATCTGGCGCTGGCCAGCGACGATATCTTCGCGACGGCCGCGGCACTGGAAAGCCGAGGGTTCGCGGCGCTCTCGATCCCGGACACCTACTACCAGGATCTGGCGGCACGGCATGGCCTCGAAAGCGGATACGTCGAGATGCTCAGTTCGCACAACATCCTCTACGATCGGGATGATCGCGGCGAATTCTTTCAGTTTTACAGCGCCGCCATCGGCCAGGGCTTCTTTTTTGAGATCGCCGAGCGGCGGGGCGGCTACTCCGGCTACGGCGCCCCCAACGCACCATTCCGCATCGCGGCCCAGAAGCGCGCCGAGCGCCACGCGATGCTATCGATCTAGTGCTCATCAGCCGCGGCGGCGGCCGTTCGACAACGGTCTGGCGTGCCCCTGAGCGGTCGTGAAAGGTAAGCTTTGCCGGACATTCAGGGATCATCGCTGTCGCTCGTCTGGGTGCTTCCCTTTGTCTTTCTGGTCGCCGCGATGGCCGTGGTCCCGTTGGTCGCGGGGCAGCTCTGGGAACGGGCACAGCATCTGTTCATCGCCGGGCTCGTGATCGTGGTTCTGCTGGCGATGTCGGCGGCGTTCGGGCTCTCCGAGACCGCGCGGCTCGCCCTCAGGACCGTCATCGGCGACTACGTCCCCTTCGTGCTGCTGCTCATGGCGCTGTTCGTCACCGCAGGCGGCATCGTGGTCCGAGGAAACCTGCGCGGCACACCGGGCACGAATGCGGCGCTCCTCGCCATCGGCATCGTCCTGGCAAATCTCGTGGGCACCACGGGTGCGTCGATCATCCTGATCCGCCCCCTGCTGCGCGCCAATGACGACCGGACGCACAATGCGCATGTGGTCGTCTTCTTCATCTTCCTGGTTTCAAACATCGGCGGCTCGCTTTCGCCGCTTGGCGACCCGCCTCTCTTCCTCGGCTATCTGCACGGGGTCGACTTCTTCTGGCCGGCCATGCATCTGCTGCCGCTGACCCTGACCGCGGCGGCGGGAGTTCTGGTCATCTTCCTGGCGGTCGATCTCTATTTCTATCGCAGGGAGGGCCGCCTCTCGAGCGATCCGACGCCGCCAGGGCCGCTACGGCTTGCCGGAATAGTCAATATCCTGCTCGTTGCCGTGATCGTCGCCGGCGTGATCCTGACCGGGACTTTCGACCTCGGGCAGGTCACGCTCTTCGGCCTCGAGATCGAGGTTTCGAGCGTCGTGCGTGACGTTGCGCTGCTGCTGGTCACCGCGATCTCCCTGCGCTGGACCCCGCCGCTGCTGCGTCAGGAAAATGGCTTCACCTGGGGACCGCTGCGCGAAGTCGCGATCCTGTTCGCCGGCATCTTCATCACACTGATCCCGGTCACGGCCATGCTCTCGGCCGGAGCGAGCGGCGCGTTTGCACCGCTGATCTCTTCGGTCATGCGCCCGGACGGCAGTTTTGAGAACATCGCTCTATTTTGGGTCACCGGCGCATTGTCGTCATTTCTGGACAATGCTCCGACCTATCTGGTGTTTTTCGAGCTGGCCGGTGGCAACGCTCAGCATCTGATGACTGCCGGAGCCGCGACCCTGATCGCCATTTCCGCCGGCGCGGTGTTCATGGGCGCCAATTCCTACATCGGCAACGCGCCCAATCTGATGGTCTATGCCATCGCCCGTCAGCGAAAGGTGCGCATGCCGGGATTTTTCTCCTACATGGCGTGGTCCGTCATCGTCCTGCTCCCGATATTTGCCCTGTTATCGCTGCTCTTCCTGAGCCAGTAGCGCCGCGGTCCAATCCGTGGGCGGTTGGCCGACCACGACAGGCTGCTGGCCAGTTGCCGGGACTGGACGCAGCCAAATCGCGCGGCCCAAAGGTTCGGCTACTGCAGCGCCGCGAGGATCGCGCCGATGAGGATGGTCCTGTCGCAGGGCTTGTGCAGCAGGGGGACGTCCGCCGGACGGTTCATGAGCACGTCCTGGTCGGCATAGCCGGTGATCAGGATGGCCGGATAGCCGGAGCGAACGCTTCGGGCGAAGTTGATGACGTCGAGACCGGAAACGGCGGGCATGGCGAAATCGGTGACAATCACGTCGAACGGCTCCGGCGCCCCCTCGATCAGGCTAAGCGCTTCGCTGCCGTCTGCCGCCACCGTCACGTCCAGGCCCTCGTCGGCGAGTTGCGCGCGCGTGACCTCCCGGACCGCGCTGGCATCGTCGACCAGCAGCACCCGGCGGCCGCGCAGGGCCTGCTTTTGCCGGCCGACTTCATGCCGCGGCTCGACGGCGACCGCGCCGCCCGCCTCCCTGGCGCGCGGCAGCCACAGCTCCACCGTGGTGCCGGTCCCCACGGCGCTGCGAAGCTGCAGGGTGCCGCCGGACTGCCGGGCGAAGCCATAGGCGGTGCTCAATCCCAGTCCCGTGCCCTTGCCCACATCCTTGGTGGTGAAGAACGGCTCCATCACCTTGTCGAGCAGTTCGGGCGGGATGCCCCGGCCGGTGTCGACGATCGAAAGCTTCACGTAGTTGCCGTCCGCGAGGTCCAGCTTGCCAATACCGGCACTGTGATTGGCCGCCCGGATAGTGATCGTGCCGCCGCCGGGCATGGCGTCCCTGGCGTTGATGATGAGGTTCATCAGCGCCAGCTCGAGCTGCGACTGGTCGACGAACACCGGCCAGACGTCGTCGGCCAGATCCCAGTTGAGCACGACCAGGCCGCCCAGCACCGGCGCCAGCATCGCTTCGAGCGCGCCCTTCACGTCGTGCAGCGACACGGTCCGGGGGACCAGGCTCTGCCGCCGTGAAAAGGCGAGCATGCGGTCGATCAGCTCCTTGCCCTGCAAGGCCGCGTGGCGCGTCATCTCGAGGATCTGTGCCGAATTGCCGTCGAGCTTGGCGCGGTGCTCGATGAGATTGAGGCCACCGAGGACCGAGGCAAGCAAATTGTTGAAGTCGTGCGCAATGCCGCCTGTCAGCTTGCCGAGCGCGTCGAGCTTCTGCGCCTGCAGCAATTGCTCCTGGAGCTGGTGCTGCTCGGTCACGTCGCGCACACTGCCGGCGATATGCCTGCCATCGGCCAGCGGGATCGCCTGGTCGAGGAAGTAGCGATAGCTGCCATCGGCGTGCTGCCATCTGAACTCGACCGACCTCTCGCCGAACACCGGATGGTTGGCCCGGACGCGGTCCTCGATGTGGATGCGATCGTCCCAGAGCCTGCTCTCGGGGCGAAGAACATCGGTTTCGTAGCCGGTCAACGCCACGATGTTCCCGGCCACGAACTGCCGGGTGAGCGTCGTCGCGCCGGCCTCGGCCGTATAGAGCGCCAGGGGAAGCGAGCGCAGCAGCAGCTCGTTGAACTCCTCGACCTCACGCAGGTGCTCCACGGCGCGCGTGCGCTCCTGCTCGGCCTCCAGCCGCTCCCTCAGCAGCTCTTGCTGCAGCACCGCCTTTTCCTCGATTTCCCGCGTCTTCTGGTAGAGGCTGACGAACACGGAAACCTTGGACCGCACGATCAGCGGCTGCAGTGGCTTGAAGACGTAATCGACGGCACCGCTGTCATAGCCCCTGAGAAGATGGGCATCCTCCTTGTTGATCGCCGTCAGGAAGATGATGGGCGTGTCGCGCGACTGCTCGCGGGTCCGGATCAGCCGGGCGGTCTCGTAGCCGTCCATGTCCGGCATCAGCACGTCGAGGATGATGACCGCGAACTGCTCCTTGAGCAGGCAGCGCAGCGCCTGCTCGCCGGACGAGGCGGAAACGACGTCGGCGATATCTCGCAGCACCTCGGCGAGAGCGAGCAGATTGCGCTCGTCGTCGTCGACGATGAGGATGCGCGCCGCGGAGGCCGCGCCGGATTGCGCAAGGTCGGTCTCGGCCTCGTCGCCGTCCTTGTCGAGCGGAGATAGTCTGGCGCGGATGTTCATTTGGCTGCGAGCAGCAGATCCTCTGCGTGCGGCCGCTCGCGCGCCCGGCCGATCCATACGCGCAGCAGCGCCATCAGCAGTTCGAGGTCCACGGGCTTGGCGATGTAGTCGGAGGCACCGGCGTCGAGGCACTTCTGCCGGTCGCCTTTCATCGCCTTGGCCGTCACCGAGATGATCGCAAGATCGGCCAGCCGCGGCCGCCGCCGGATCTCGCGGATGGTTTCGTAGCCGTCCATTTCCGGCATCATGATGTCGATCAGGGCCGCATCGATGTCCGGATATTGCTCGAGCAAGGCGATGCCGTCGCGTCCGCGTTCGGCGTGCAGCACCTCGACGCCATAGGTCTCGAGGACGCTGGTGAGAGAGTAGATGTTGCGGATGTCGTCATCGACGATGAGGACCTTCGCTCCGGCAATGTCGGCGGCGGCAGTCGGCGGCGGCGCCGCCTCCGTGCTCCGCTCGCCGGCGGCCGGCAGCATCTCGTTCAGCAGGCTGCCGAGCTGGCTGATCGATTCCGCATGCCTGCTGCCGCGGAGTCCGTCGACACGTTTCTCCAGACCCCGCAGGGTTTCTGCGTTGGGCGAAAAGACGATGAGCTTGGACGTCTCGTCCCTGAGCGACGAAACGAGCTCGCTCAGTTCGCGCGCGGCGTCCTTGGTCGGCCGCGACAGCCCGATCACCACGGCATCGTATTGCGCATAAGCAGCTTCATCGCCGTTGGCCGCGAGGTGCGCCAGGGCCGTGACGTTGGTCATGCCGTCGCGCACCGCCTCGATAATGGTGAGGCGGCGGTCGGAATCGTTGTCGATGACGAGAACGTTGTGGCGCATTCGCGCATCGCCGGCGGCCACGGCACTGAAGATATTGGCGAGGCGCTCCGGAGACACCGGTTTCATCAGCACGCCGGCCGCGCCCTTGTCGCCGAGGTCGACGTTGTCGGCCCCGGAGATGATGTAGACGGGGATGCCGCGGGTCTTCGGATCGTGCTTCAACAGGTCGAACAGCACCCAGCCGTCGATGTCGGCAAGACCCAGATCGAGAGTGATGGCATCGGGCATGAGCTTGCGCGCCAGGGCCAGCGTTCCCGATCCGGCCGTCGACAGCACCGCCTTGAGCCCCACCGAATGGGCGACGTGCAGCAGCGCCCCCGCGAAGGTCTGGTCGTCTTCGACCACGAGGACCACGTGGTCGCCGGCGCTGACGCTGTCGCGATCGTCCGTTGGCTCCAGCATGCCGGTGTCCGCATGCGGCTCGGCCACTTCCATCGGGATCGACCGGACGATGGCCGGCGCGTGCGGCCCGGCGATCGGCACGACGAGCGTGAAGATCGACCCCTGGCCGGGCGTGCTCTCGACCCGGAGCTCACCGCCCAGCAGGCGGGCAATTTCGCGGCTGATGGAGAGGCCGAGGCCGGTGCCGCCGTATTTCCGGCTGGTGGTTCCGTCGGCCTGCTGGAACGCCTCGAAGATCAGCTTCTGCTTGTCCTTGGGGATGCCGATGCCGGTGTCGCTGACGCCGATGGCGATCATGCCGTCGGCGGCCGCGCTCATGCGCACGCGCACCTCGCCGGTCGCCGTGAACTTGAAGGCGTTGGACAGCAGATTGAGCACCACCTGCTGCATCCGCTTTTCGTCGGTGCGGATGTTGTCGGGCAGTTGCGGGTCGACATCGATGGCAAAGCCAAGTCCCTTGTCGGTCGCAATCTGCCGGAAGGTCCGCTCGATATGCTGCCGCAGATGCAATAGCGGCATCTCGCCGATATCGATGGTGACCGTACCGGACTCGATCTTGGACAGATCCAGGATGTCGTTGATGAGGCTCAGCAGATCCGTGCCCGCCGAGTTGATGGTGCGGGCGAATTCCACCTGCTTCTCATTCAAATTGCCCTGCTGGTTGTTGGCCAGCAGGTTGGACAGGATGAGCAGCGAATTGAGCGGCGTTCTAAGCTCGTGGCTCATATTGGCGAGGAATTCGGACTTGTATTTCGACGTCAGGGCGAGCTGTTCGGCCTTCTCCTCGAGGGCGCGCCGGGCCATCTCGATTTCGAGGTTCTTGTTCTCGACCTGCTTCTTTTCGTTCTCGAGCAGTTGCGCCTTTTCCTGCAGCTCCTCGTTGGTGGTGTGAAGCTCCTCCTGCTTCTTGGTCAGCTCGAGCTGGCGGGACTGCAGCTCCGCGGTGAGCTGCTGCGAGCGCTCCAGCAGGCGCTCGGTTCCCATCGTCGCGGCGATCGTATTGAGCACGATCCCGACCGACTCCATGAGCTGGGTCAGGAAGGTATGATGGGTATCGTTGAAGTGGCTGAACGAGGCGAGCTCCACCACCGCCTTGACTTCGTCCTCGAACAGGGCGGGCAGGATGACGACGTCGGCGGGCGCCGCATCGCCCAGGCCGGACCGGATCTTGAGATAGTCGGAAGGAACGCTTTCGAGGATGATCGGCCGCTTGTCGGCGGCCGCCTGTCCGATCAGGCCCTCGCGCAGGCCGATGCGACTCTTGAGGTCGGTCGTACTCTCCGCGCCATAGCTCGAAATGAGATCGAGCTGCGCGTCGTTCTCGCCCTCGCGCGTCGCCACGTAGAACACGCCATATTGGGCGTTCACCAGCGGCGCCACCTCGGACATGATCATGCGCGAGACCGTTGCCAGATCGCGCTCGCCCTGCAGCATGCGCGAGAAGCGCGCCAGGTTGGTCTTCAGCCAGTCCTGCTCGGCGTTCTTGAGCGTCTGATCCTTCAGATTGCGGATCATCTCGTTGATGTTGTCCTTGAGCGCCGCCATCTCGCCCGAGGCCTCCACCGCGATCGAGCGGCTGAGGTCGCCCTTGGTCACGGCCGTCGCCACGTCGGCGATCGAGCGCACCTGGCCGGTGAGGTTCGCCGCCATCGCGTTGACGTTGTCGGTGAGGTCGCGCCACAGGCCCGCAGCGCCCGGCACGCGCGCCTGGCCGCCGAGCTTGCCCTCGACGCCGACCTCGCGCGCCATGTTGGTCACCTGGTCGGCGAAGGTCGCCAGCGTCTCGATCATGCCGTTGATGGTGTCGGCCAGCGCCGCGATCTCGCCCTTGGCATCGACTGTCAGCTTGCGCTTGAGGTTGCCCTGCGCCACGGCGGTCACCACCTCGGCGATGCCGCGCACCTGGCCGGTCAGATTGTCGGCCATCAGGTTGACGTTGTCGGTCAGATCCTTCCAGGTGCCGGCCACGCCTTCCACCTGCGCCTGCCCGCCCAGCTTGCCCTCGGTGCCGACCTCGCGCGCCACGCGCGTCACTTCGCCGGCGAACGAGTTGAGCTGGTCCACCATGGTGTTGATGGTCGACTTGAGCTCGAGGATCTCGCCCTTCACGTCGACGGTGATCTTCTTGCTCAGGTCGCCGCGCGCCACGGCGGTCGTCACCTCGGCGATGTTGCGCACCTGGCCGGTCAAATTCTGCGCCATCGAGTTGACGTTGTCGGTCAGATCCTTCCACGTGCCGGCCACGCCGCGCACCTGGGCCTGGCCGCCGAGCTTGCCTTCGGTTCCGACCTCGCCGGCGACGCGCGTCACCTCCGAGGCGAAGGAGTTGAGCTGGTCCACCATGGTATTGATGGTGTCCTTGAGCTCGAGGATCTCGCCGCGCACGTCGACGGTGATCTTCTTCGAAAGATCGCCGAGCGCCACGGCGGTCGTCACCTCGGCGATGTTGCGCACCTGGCCGGTGAGGTTCGCCGCCATGGCGTTGACGTTGTCGGTCAGATCCTTCCAGGTGCCGGCGACGCCGGGCACCTGCGCCTGGCCGCCGAGCTTGCCGTCGGAACCGACCTCGCGCGCCACGCGCGTCACTTCCGAGGCGAACGAATTGAGCTGGTCCACCATCGTGTTGATCACGTCCTTGATCTGCAGGATCTCGCCCTGCACATCGACGGTGATCTTCTGCGTCAGGTCACCGGTCGCGATGGCGGTCGCGACCTTCGACACGTCGCGCAACTGCACGGTCAGGTTGCCGGCCATGGCGTTGACGTTGTCGGTGAGACCCTTCCACGTGCCGGCCACGCCTTCCACGTGGGCCTGGCCGCCGAGCTTGCCTTCGGAGCCCACCTCGCGCGCCACGCGCGTCACTTCCGAGGCAAACGAGTTGAGCTGGTCCACCATCGTGTTGATGGTATTCTTCAGTTCTAGAATTTCACCCTTCACGTCGACGGTGATCTTCTTGCTCAGGTCGCCGCGCGCCACGGCTGTGGTCACTTCAGCAATGTTGCGAACCTGGCCGGTCAGGTTCTGCGCCATCGAATTGACGTTGTCCGTCAGATCCTTCCACGTGCCGCCGACGCCTTCCACCCGCGCCTGGCCACCGAGCTTGCCCTCGGTGCCGACCTCGCGCGCCACGCGCGTCACTTCCGAGGCAAACGAGTTGAGCTGATCCACCATGGTGTTGATGGTATTTTTAAGTTCTAGAATTTCACCCTTCACATCGACGGTGATCTTCTTGCTGAGGTCGCCCGAGGCCACGGCGGTCGTCACCTCGGCGATATTGCGCACCTGGCCCGTCAGATTGTCGGCCATCAGGTTGACGTTATCGGTCAGATCCTTCCAGGTGCCGGCCACGCCGGGTACCTGCGCCTGACCGCCGAGCTTGCCTTCGGTCCCAACCTCGCGTGCCACGCGCGTCACTTCCGAGGCGAACGAGTTGAGCTGGTCCACCATGGTGTTGATGGTGTTCTTGAGCTCGAGAATTTCGCCCTGGACGTCGACGGTGATCTTCTTGGAGAGATCGCCCGAGGCCACGGCAGTGGTCACCTCGGCGATGTTGCGCACCTGGCCAGTGAGGTTCTGCGCCATCGAGTTGACGTTGTCGGTCAAATCCTTCCACGTGCCGCCGACGCCCTTGACGTCGGCCTGGCCGCCGAGCTTGCCCTCGGTGCCGACTTCGCGCGCCACGCGCGTCACTTCCGAGGCGAAGGAGTTGAGCTGGTCCACCATGGTATTGATGGTGTTCTTGAGCTCGAGGATTTCGCCCTTCACGTCGACGGTGATCTTCTTGCTCAGGTCGCCCGAGGCCACCGCCGTCGTCACCTCGGCGATGTTGCGTACCTGGCCGGTGAGGTTGTCGGCCATCAGGTTGACGTTGTCGGTCAAATCCTTCCAGGTGCCGCCGACGCCTTCGACGCGCGCCTGGCCGCCGAGCTTGCCCTCGGTGCCGACTTCGCGCGCCACGCGCGTCACTTCCGAGCTGAAGGAGGCGAGCTGGCCCACCATCGTGTTGACGATCTTGCCGATGCGCAGGAACTCGCCGCGCAGCGGCCGGCCGTCGATTTCGACCATCATGGATTGCGTGAGATCGCCCTTGGCCACGGCGCCGATCACGCGCGCGACCTCCGCGGTCGGCTGAACGAGATCCTCGATCAGCTCGTTCACCGAGCGGACGCTGGCCTCCCAATTGCCGGTGGCATTGCCGACGCGACCGCGCTCGCGGATGCGGCCGTCCTTGCCGACAACGCGGCCCAGGCGCTCGAACTCGCTGGTCAATTGTGCATTGAGTTCAACGACTTCGTTGAAATTCAGGGCAATTTCGGCGTCGACGCCGTCAAGGTCTTCGGGCAGCCGGACGGAGAAATCGCCACGCCGGAACGCCCGCAGCGCAGCCGCGATCTGCTTGCGCTCGAGTTGCGCGACCTGAACCGACGATGTCATCTTTGCCCCCTTCCGGCGATGCACACAGCGCCACCGAAGGCGAACGTCGAACCGTCCGCGCGGTTCCAAGGCGGGAGAAAATTACCGTGCCGGCGGAATGCGCCGATTTCTAGGTAATGCGCCGCTTTTCCAGTTTGCGGGCCAATGTCCGGCGGTGCATCCCCAGCCGCCGCGCGGCCTCGGAGATATTGAAATCCGTCTCGACCAGCATCTCGTTGATGCGCTCCCATTCGAGCGTCTTGAGCGATGTCGAGCGGTCGGGGATGGGGGCGCTGATGTCGCCCAGCGCCCGGTCAAACGCCGCTTCGATGTCGTCGGTGTTGGACGGCTTGACCAGGTAGTGCGATGCCCCGAGCTTGATCGACTCCACAGCGGTTGCAATGCTGGCGTGTCCGGTCAGGACCACGATCAGCGTCGAGGCGTCGTGGTTGTGCAGTGCCTGGACGCAGACCAGCCCGGAGGTCGTCCCGAGCTTGAGGTCGACGACGGCGTAGCCCGGCTTTTCGTGTTCGAGCAGAGCATTGAGCCCCTCGAGGTGCTGGACCAGCGCCACCCGGTAGCCGCGCCGCTCGAAGGAGCGCTGCAGGGTCGAGGCAAACTTGGTGTCGTCCTCGACGATGACGAGGAACCGCTGCTCGTCCGTCATCTACGCTCCACGTGACTGCTCCGCCGCCAGCGGCAGATACAGTCGCACCTCCGCACCGCCGCTGTCGAGGTTGCGGGCATCGACGCGACCCTGCAGGCGGCGCATCACGTTCCAGACGAGGAACAGGCCAACGCCGTGGCCAGGGCCCTTGCGCGAGGTCTGCGGCTTGCCGAACTGCGCCAGCGCCGTTGCGTCGAATCCCGGCCCGTGGTCGCGCACGACGAGCACGAGCACGTCGCTGCCGCGTGTCGCGGTCAGGCTGACCCAGCCGGGCGACACTTCGGCCGCATTGTCGAGCAGGTTCCAGATCGCTTGCCGCAGGGCGGGGTCGGCGACGATCGCGGCGCCCTCGGTGCCGATCTTGCGGAAGTCGAGCGCGGTTCCCTCGTGCGTCCCGGTCCAGACGGCCACCAATTGGTCGAGGAATGCGTCGGCGGCGATGCTGGCCAGCTCCTCGCCGCGCGGCTCGCCGGCCGAGCGCAGGATGTCGGAGACGATCGCCTTGCAGCGCTGCACCTCGTCCTGCATCTCGCCGACCTCGGCCAGAAGCTCCGGGTCGCCGGCAATCTTCGGCACGCGCCGCCAGTCGCCCAGGATCACCGACAGCGTCGACAGCGGCGTGCCGAGCTCGTGCGCGGCGCCGGAGGCGAACAGTCCCATGCGGACGATCCCGTCCTCCTCGATCGAGCGCTGGCGCAGATCGGCGAGATGCGCATCGCGCTGCCGCAGGTTGCGGATGATGCGGCTGACGAACAGGACCAGCAGCACGGCCACCAGGGCGAAGCTCAGCCAGGCGGCGGCGACGGTGAGATCGCCGACCCAGGGCAGGAGGGTCGGCGGATAGGCGAGAGGCAGGTGCCGGATGCTCAGTCCCGCGAAGCAAAGCCCGGTGACGGCCACCAGCAACCAGACCGACCACACCTCGAGCAGGATGGCGCCAAGCACCACCTGCAAAAGGTAGAGCGAGGTGAACGGATTGGTCGCGCCGCCGCTCAGATAGAGCTGCACCGACAGGACGCCCACGTCGAAGAGCAGCGCCAGCAGGATACCGGTATTGGTGATCCGATAGCGCGGCAGTGCCAGTGTCACAGTCAGGTTCACCGCCGCCAGCAGCAGCACCATACCCAGCATCGGCAGCGCCGGCAGCGGCACCCCCATGCCCCAGTGCACGCCGGCGATCGTCGCGAGCTGCCCCGCCACCGCGATCCAGCGGAGTTGCACCAACTGCCGCATGTTCTCGGCGGTGGTGGTGTCATCCGGTCGCGGGTCGGCCGGACGGACGCGGCTGCGTGTCAGCGCCAAAAGCGGGCTATCCATCATCGGAGTTTTGCCGAGCGCAACATGAGGGCCGATCCGACAGCGCTGAGGAGCGCCAGCCCGAACCAGATGATCGCGTAGAGCAGATGGTTGTTGCTGAAGGCGATCACGGTCAGCCCGCCGACGGGAGAGCCGCCCGGATTGGCGGTTGCGTCCGCATCGATGAAGAACGGCGCCACTTTGGCGAGGCCACAGGCGTTGGCGATCGCCGGCACGTCGCGCGAATACCAGCGGCCGTCCTTGGGATCGTTGGGGCGCAGAAAGCCGCCGCCGGGCTCGCTCATGCGCAGCAGGCCGGTGACGGTCACCGGACCGCCAGGTTGAGCCGCCCGCGTCGCGGAATCGCGCCGGTCGCTCGGCACGAAGCCGCGATTGATCAGCACGATCCCGTCAACCGTCTGCAGCGGCGTCATCACCCAATAGCCTCCGCCAAGTTCGGTCAGGGCCTGCACCAGCGTTTCACAATGAAGCAGCGTGCCGTGCACCTGCACGTGCCGATACTCGTCGTCGGTCGCATTCATCGCTGCCCAGTCCGCGGGCGGGGGAAGCGCCGATGGCGGCGCCTTGACCCGGGCGTCGACGGCCGCGATCAGATCGAGCTTCCAGCCGAGCCGCTCGATCTGCCACACGCCCAGCGCGACGAATCCGACGGTTGCGATAAGGGCAAGCGCCAGGAGCGCGATGCGCTTGCCGGACAGGGCTCACATCCCGTCGGATATCGTGCCGGGCGGCATCGGCATCATGTTGGTGTTGAGGTGGTACATGATCCAGATCGAACCGGCGATGGCGATGACCACGATCACCGCGGTGAAGATGAAAGCGATCAGCGTCCAGCCACCCTCGGAGCGCGTGTCGAGATGCAGGAAGAACACCACGTGCACCAGGATCTGCACCAGTGCCAGCGCGAAGATGATCAGCGCCGTGGCCACCATCCCCGGCAGCACGCCGGTCATCACCAGCCAGAACGGCACCGCCGTCAGGACGACCGAGAGCACGAAGCCGACGATGTAACCGCGGGTCGAGCCGTGTCCGTGCGTGTCGCCGTGGCTGTGGAGGGCCGCGTCGAGGTTGGCGTCGGAGGCGCTCATCGGATCACTCCAAACAGATAGACGAAGGTGAAAACGCCGATCCAGACGATATCGAGGAAGTGCCAGAACATGGAAAGGCACATCAGCCGGCGCTTGTTCTCGAGAATCAGCCCATGCATGCCGATCTGCACCAGCATCACGGCAATCCAGATGAGGCCGAAGGTGACGTGGGCACCGTGTGTGCCGACGAGCGCGAAGAAGGCCGACAGGAACGCGCTGCGCTGCGGCCCCGAGCCCTCGGCGATCAGATGGCTGAACTCATAGAGCTCGATGCCGATGAAGCCGAGGCCGAAGAGCGCCGTCACCACCAGCCAGAGCCGCACGGCCCCGGCCTGCCCGCGCTCCATGGCGAGCATGCCGAGCCCATAAGTCAGGGACGACACCAGCAGCAGCCCGGTGTTGACGGCAACGAGCGGCAGCTCGAACACTTCACGCGGGCCGGGGCCCCCGGCATAGGCCGTGCTCAGCACGCCGAAGGTCGCGAACAGCGCCGCAAAGATCAGCGCGTCGCTCATCAGGTAGATCCAGAAGCCGATCATGGTGGCGCCGTTGCCACCATGATCGTGGCTCTCCTGCTCGGCCAGGTGCCAGGTGACGTCGGCGTCGGCAGCGCTCAATTCGGTCGTCGCCATGCTCACGCTCCCGTCGCCTTGCCGAGGAGGTCCGAGCGCGCGGCCTCGATACGCTCCACCTCTTCGGAGGGGACGAAATAGTCCCGGTTGTAGTTGAAGGTGTGCCCGATGCCGACGACGAACAGCCCGATCAGGCTGAGCGCGGCAAGCCACCAGATGTACCAGATCATGGCGAAGCCGAAGATGAAGGCCAGCGCCGACAGGATCACGCCGCTCGCCGTGTTGCGCGGCATGTGAATCGGGCGGTAGCCCCCGAGCGGCCGCGTGTAGCCGCGGCTCTTCATGTCGTACCAGGCGTCGAGCCCGTGGACCATCGGCGTGAAGGCGAAATTGTAGGGCGGCGGCGGCGACGAGGTCGACCATTCGAGCGTACGGCCGTCCCACGGATCGCCGGTGGTGTCCTTGAGCTGCTCACGCTTCACCACGGCCATGACGATGCTCATCACGAAGCCGAGGATGCCGATGAGGATGATCACGGCGCCGATCGCCGCGAGCACGAAATAAGGCTGCAGCGAGACGTCGTCGATGTGGTTGACGCGGCGCGGCACGCCCATCAGGCCGACGATGTAGATCGGCGTCCAGGCCAGCCAGTAGCCGATCACCCAGCCCCAGAACGCCACCTTGCTCCAGAACGGGTCGAGCTTGAAGCCGAAGGCCTTGGGGAACCAGTAATACATCCCGGCGAAGAGGCCGAAGATCACGCCGCCGATGATGACGTTGTGGAAATGCGCCACGAGGAACAGCGAGTTGTGAAGCACGAAGTCGGCGGGCGGGATGGCGAGCAGCACGCCGGTCATGCCGCCGACCGTGAAGGTCAGCATGAAGGCGACCACCCACATCATCGGGACCTCGTAGCGGATCTCGCCGCGATACATCGTGAACAGCCAGTTGAAGATCTTCGCGCCGGTTGGAATGGCGATCACCATGGTGGCGATGCCGAAGAAGGAATTGACGTCGGCGCCCGAGCCCATGGTGAAGAAGTGGTGCAGCCAGACGAGGTAGGACAGGATGGTGATCACCACCGTGGCATAGACCATCGAGGAATAGCCGAAGAGCCGCTTGCCGGTGAACGTCGAGGTGATCTCGGAATAGATGCCGAACACCGGCAGGATGAGCACATAGACCTCGGGATGTCCCCACATCCAGACGAGGTTCCAGTACATCATCGGGTTGCCGCCATTGTCGTTGGTAAAGAAGTTCGTTCCGACGTAGCGGTCGAGCAGCAACAGGCCAAAGGCGGCCGTGAGGATCGGGAAGACCGCGATGGCCAGCACATTGCTGCACAGCGCCGTCCACGTGAACACCGGCATCTTCATCATGGTCATGCCGGGGGCGCGCATCTTGATGATCGTCGCGACCATGTTGATCGACGACAGCGTCGTGCCAATTCCCGCGATCTCCAGCGACCACAGGTAATAGTCGACGCCCGTATCGGGACTGTACTGCCGCTCCGCGAGCGGCACGTAGGAGAGCCAGCCGGTGCGGGCGAACTCGCCCACGAACAGCGAGGCCATCACCAGGATCGCGCCGGCGACGGTCAGCCAAAAGCTCAGATTGTTGAGGAACGGGAACGCCACGTCGCGCGCGCCGATCTGCAGCGGCATGACGAAATTGACGATGCCGACGACCAGCGGGATGGCGACGAAGAAGATCATGATCGTGCCGTGGGCGCTGAAGATCTGGTCGTAGTGCTCGGGCGGCAGATAGCCCTGGTTCGGACCGAACGAGATCGCCTGCTGGCCGCGCATCATCAGCGCGTCGGAGAAGCCGCGCAGCAGCATGACGATGCCCAGCACCAGGTACATGATGCCGATCTTCTTGTGGTCCACGCTGGTGAACCACTCCTTCCACAGATAGCCCCAGAGCCGGAAGTAAGTGACGGCCCCCAGCAACGCGATGCCCAGCAGCGCCACGACGACGAAGGTCCAGAGCACGATCGGCTCGTTGAACGGGAAGGAGTCGAGCGTAAGGCGGCCGAATATCGTTCTGATCAGGGCTTCGTTCATGGCATCTGCCTGGTGTTCGAGGTCGGCGGCACGACGGAGCGTGCCGCGCGGGACTACATCGTTGGACTGCTGGAGCTGCTGGACGGCTTGAGCCCGGACTCGGCGCTGACATCGGCGCTGCCGCCCTGGTTGATCGTCTGGTCTCCGGCGATCTGCGCAGGGCTCTTCTGCACCGGCGGTATTTGCGGCGCGGCGCCCGGCGCCGTTCCTTCCGGCCCCAT
The DNA here is from genome assembly GCA_035564755.1 of Devosia sp. Lineage (GTDB taxonomy): Bacteria > Pseudomonadota > Alphaproteobacteria > Rhizobiales > Devosiaceae > Devosia_A. The sequence continues at coordinate 16,980 of DATMTK010000067.1, forward strand.
CGGCATCAACATCGCGCCGCTGCCCTGCGCCTGGTCGTGCCTGGCGATATCGGCGGCGCAGACCTTGCCGGCCTCGACGCAGCGATTGACGACGCGGTCGAACAGCGCCTGCTGCACCGTGCCGAAATGCGCCACCGGATCGCGTTCGCTCGGCTTGGCCAGGTCGAGGAATTTCGCCGCATCGAGTGCGGTGCCGCTCGACTTCACCTCGGCCACCCATTTGTCGAAGTCGGCCGGCGCGACGCCATGCAGCTTGAACCGCATGTACGAATAGCCGTCGCCGGTGTAGTTGCCCGAATAGCCGGTGGTCTCGACCGGCCGGTTGAGGACGGCGTGCAGCATCGATTGCATGCCGGGCATGGTGTAGATCATGCCCGCCAGCGTCGGCGCATAGAACGTGTCCATCTGGTCGGTGGCGGTAAGCGAAAAGCGCACCGGCACACCCACCGGCAGCGCCAGCTCGTTGACCGTTGCGATGCCCTGCTCGGGATAGATGAACAGCCACTTCCAGTCGAGCGCCACCACCTGCACGTCGAGCGGCTTGGTCCGGGCGGGAACCGGCTGGCCGGGGGCGATGCGGTCGAGCGGCCGGAACGGATCGAGCAGGTGTGCGCTCGACCACGTGATGGCGCCGAGACAGATGATGATCAGCAGCGGGCACGCCCAGATGACGAGCTCGAGCCAGGTCGAATGGTCGAAGGACGGATCGTATCTGGCCCCGGCGCCCTTGCGGTAGCGGCGGGCGAAGACCACGATCAGCACCAGCACCGGGACGATGATGACCAGCATGAACGCGGTTGCGATCAGGATCAGGTTTCGCTCCTGCATGGCGACGTCGCCGGCAGGATTGAACACGTCGCCGCTGCATCCGGCCAAAGCGAGAAGCAGGGGAATTGCAAGCAGGCGGGCCGCTGGCCGCAGCACTTCTGAGTTGAGCTGGCGCATGGGCGAGCGCTAACCTTGGCGTTGACGGGACGACATTGGACATTTTGTCCAATGCCTGACGCGAACCTTTTGCGGCAGGACTGAAATGCCATTTGGAACTGCCGCCGTC
>DATMTK010000068.1:0-2663 GCA_035564755.1 Devosia sp.
GGGAAATTGAGCTGCATCTTGTCCCACACCCGGTCGAGCACCTTGCGCCGGGATGTCGCGGTGGCGATGGCATAGACCGGCCGGCCCGAGCGACGGGCCAGCGCGATCATCCCCATCGACACATTGCGCCCGGGCTCCGGCGGAATATCGGCGGTCGCAAACAGCGTCGTTCCACTCTTGAGCACCTTGAGCATGTTGCGAAATGCAGTAAGGCCGCCGGTGCCGTGCTTCTGCCGTTCGCTCGCGCCCGAGCCGTCGATGGTCTGGTAGCCGAGCGAACGCGCCATGGCGCCCATCATCATGCCGTCGGGATGCATGGAGATCAGCAGCGCCACGCGCTGCGGCTGAGGCATCACCACATAGGCAAGGTTCGATTGGCCGTGCCAGCTCACGGCGATGGCCGGCCAGTCGGGCTGCGCCCGTTCCCAGAAATCCGGCGGGTCGGCGACCACGCGCGAGGTCAGGCGCACGAATTTGATGTAGCTGCCGATCAGCACGCGCCCGAGGAAATTGCGGACGCCGGGCCGGTCGATCCAGCGCGTCGTCTCGGGCGCTGCCGCGTCGGTCACGCGCCCTCGTCCTCGGGATCGAGCAGGCGATGCAGGTGCACGACAAAATAGCGTGTCTGTGCGCTGTCGACCGTCTGCTGCGCCTTGCCGCGCCAGGCGCGCTCGGCCTCGGCGTAGTTGGGATAGACGCCCACCAGGTCGACCTTGCTCAGATCCTTGAAGGTCACGCCCTCGATGTCCTCGAGCTCGCCACCGATCACCAGGTGCAGCAATTGCTTCTTGGGGTGTTTGCTGGGAGCCTTCAATTGGTCGTCTTCCGTTCGCGGTCCTGTTGCGGTTCGGCGCAGCCATAAACCCGGATCAGCGCCCCGCACAGCACCTCTCTTAGCGAAACCTGCGCGAAGGCGGCAAGCGCGCCGTGCCGGACTTCCTCGCGATTGAACTGCATGGCCCCTATGCAGGCGTCCTCGAACGCGACGCCGCATTCGGCAAGGATCACGGCGGCACCGGCGATGTCCCAGTCCTGCGAGCCGCGTCGCACCACCGTCGCGTCGAGCTTGCCGGTCGCTACCTGCACCAGCCGGTAGGCGAGGGACGGGTAGGCGGGCCCGCGCGTGTAGTCGAGCCCGGCCGACTGCAATTCCTGGTGCACGGCGCCCGGCGCCGGGATCAGCGGCGACAGCCGGTTGGCCGGGGTATGCCGTGAAATCGGGCTGCCGTTGAGCCGCGCCCCGCCACCGCGCCAGGCGTCGTACATCTCGTTGCGCGCCGGCGCAAACACCACGCCGGCCACCGGAGTTCCGTTCTCCACCACCGCCAGCGACACCGTCCAGCTATCCTCGCCGCGAATGAAGCCGCGCGTGCCGTCGATGGGGTCGACGATGAAGGTGCGCGCATGGTTGAGCCGGTCGAAATCGTCGGCGCTTTCCTCGCTCAGCCAGCCATAGTCCGGCCGTGCCGTGGTCAGCGCCGAGCGCAGGAACTTGTCGAGCATGATGTCGGCTTCCGAGACTGGAGAGGAGTTCTCCTTCGTCCAGGTCTTGAGGTCGCGCCGGAAGTAGCTCGAAGCGATGATGCCGGCGGTCACCGCGGCGGTGCGCAACAGCTCGAGGTCGGCTTCGTATGTGGTCGGTGTGTCAGCCATGTCGCCCGCGCGTGTCGGCCTGCTTCTAGGCGGAAATGCGGAGCGGCACAACGACGTGCTTAACTTGCCGTTACACCCGGTGACGACCCGCTAACCCTCGGCAAAACTACCTAAACTTAACCCAGTTTCTTAAGCGCGGCAGAAAGCGGGGCGGCTACATTGAGCCCATACAAGGGAGCGTCAAAAAACCAAGCTCTCGGGGTTAGCAGGAAGGCGACTACAAGATGGATCAGTGCGCAAGGATCGACGGGGCAAGTGTCGTCCTGCTGTTCGGCACGAAGAGCACGGCCACCGTTGCGGCCACTCCGTTCACCGCGCGGCAGTTCGGGCCCGCCAACGACAATGGTCCCAGGGATCCGGTCAAGACCGTCACCGTGCGGCGCATGCTCGAGAAGTCGGGCGTGGCCATCAAGATCAAGGTGCCCGTCGATGAATTCGTCGGCGTCGCTGTGTCGACGCACATTTCCGAGGACGGCGTGCTGACGAGTGCCATCGAGCTCGTGCATGGCGATCCCGATCTCAACTACAAGGTGTTCGAGGAAGTCGGCAACGGCAACGTCGTCGCCGAGTGGCAGAACTGGGGCAAGAAGCTCCGTTTGCCGCTCTACATCAAGGCCGGCGACGGCTCGCTGCTGCCCTACAGCCAGCAGGTTTCGGGCGTGGCGCTCGGCCCGCATGTGGCGCGCCGCAAGCTGGCCCACGACAGCGAACGCCGCCCGCGTTTCCTCAACCGCCGCCAGCCGGGCGAGTCCAACGCGTCCTAGACGCGGCCGTCGGAGGAAATCGCAACAATCGCCACGCCGTGGTTTCGATTCAATCCAAGCAGCTGCAACTGAATCCCACACCACTCGTTATTGCTCATGTCGGAGCTGGCGGTCACACCATAACGCCGCTTCGGCAAGCCCCGATAGCGACCTCCAAAGCGCTGCACGGCCCGTCATCCCCCCCGATGACGGGCCGTAGCTTTTGGCATCAGTGGTTCAGCGAGGCCATGCCCTGCGGCTGATAGC
>DATMTK010000069.1:0-6077 GCA_035564755.1 Devosia sp.
GATTGGACAGGCGCTGCTCGGCATGCCGGGTTTGGGCATCGTCTTCCTCTATGTCTGCCTCGGCATCGGGCTCGGCCGCACCCTGCGCAATCTGCAGGGCAGCAGCGAGCTGCAGATCATCCATTCGAGCAGCCTGCTGCCCGCGCTGCTGCGCACCATCGGCCTTTACGCCGTCGGCGGGACGCTCGCGGTGCTGGCCCTGTCGCATATCGTCGAGCCGCTCGGCATCCGCACCAGCAATGACTGGTCGGCCAGTATTGCCGCCGACCTCGTGTCGCGGGCCATGGTGCCGCACAAATTCACCTCGCTGGGCGGTGGGGTGACGCTCGAGATCGGGGCCCGCGATGCATCCGGAAACATCCAGGATTTCTTTGCCGACGATCCGCGCGATCCGGAGTCCCATCGCACCTATTTCGCCAAATCGGCGATCATCTCGCATGACGATCAGGGCTATCTGCTGCGCATGGAGGACGGCGCCGTGCAGTACCTCACCAGCGAGGGCCGCTTCTCGCAGGTCGCCTTCGACAAGTACGACCTGCCGCTCGACCAGCTTTCCGGCAGCGCCGCGGCGCGGGATGACATCGCCCAGGCCACCAGCGTCGAGCTGATTGCCCAGGGGCTCGCCACCGGCCATTGGAGCGACGCCATCCTGCACGCCCTCCTCAAGCGTTCGGGCGAGGGTCTGCGCGTCATCGCCATGTGTGTGCTGGTGGCCGGGCTGGCGCTGTTCCCGACCGGCCAGCGCCGGCGGCTGGAGTTGCCGATCGAGCTCTGGGTGCTGCTCGCCGCCTTCTTCGAGCGATCCGTAACGGCCTATGTCGTGGGTCCCGGAGTCTTGGGCGTCGCCTCCGGATCGGTGATCCTGATCCTCGTCGGCGTCCTCATTCTGGCCGTCCGGCTGCGGATTTTCCGGCCGGTCGGGCTGCGGAGGGTCGCCGCATGAGCCGGATCATAGCCGCGGAATGGCCCCGGAAACCTGCGGCCTTTGCTTTTGCTTCAGGATATGAACCGACAAATTCCGCAATGTCTGCCGCCCTTTATGGCGTATCTGTTGGATTTGTGGTTTATCTCCTGATGGAGTTGGCGGACCTCGGGCGGTCCGCTGGGGCGTTCACCTCCACAATTGCCGCCTGCGGGCCGGTTTTTGTGGCGTTTTTTGTTGGGCAGGTCGTGCAGCGCTGCAACCGAAGCGAGCAAACCTGATGAATTTGCGCCGGGGCAAGGGGATCGGGGGATCGCTGCCGCACCGCGTGGCCGGGGCTCTGACGGGCCTGCTGCTGCTCGCGCTGACGGTCGCCCCGGCCCAGGCCACGCTCCTGCCTGAGGGCTTCTTCGACATGACGCCGGCGCCGGGGCACGGCCCGGCCGCCGTCGAGGCCAATACCATGGCCTATAACGGCTCCGACGATTCCGTTGCCGCCGAAGGCGCGGTGGTCATGCACTACCAGGGCTACGATCTGCGCGCCGACAAGGTCGAATACGACCAGGCAAGCGGCGGCGTGAAGGCCAGCGGCCACGTCACCGTCCGCGATCCGCAGGGCAACATCTACCAGGCCGATTCCATCGTGCTGACCGGCGGCATGAAGGAAGCCTTCATCGACTCGCTGACCCTCACCACCAGTTCGGGCGCGCGCATCACCGCCCACAGCGTCGACTACAAGAACGGGCTCGAAACCGTGCTCAGCGAGGCCAGCTACTCGCCGTGTGGCCTGTGCATCGACAGCAAGGGCCGCAAGATCGGCTGGAAGGTGAAGTCGGCCAAGATCACCTACGATCGCAACCACGCCTCGGTGTACCTGCAGCAGCCGTCGCTCGAACTGCTCGGCATTCCCGTCGCCTGGATCCCGTGGTTCTGGATCCCCGATCCGTCGCAGCCGCGCGCGCTCGGGCCGCGCATGCCCGGTGTCGGCTTCAGCAGCACGCTGGGCGCCACCCTGACCACGCCGTATTTCGTGCCGGTCGGCGATAACATCGACGTCATGCTCACGCCCGAGCTGATGAGCAAGCAGGGCGCCCTGCTTGGCGGCAAGGTGAGCTGGCGCCTGCCCGGCTATGGTGAAATCGACATCAAGGCGTCGGGCCTCTACCAGCTCGATCCGTCCGCCTTCGCCGGCACGGTCGGCGATCGGCGCTGGCGTGGCGCCATCCAGACCTCCGGCGCCTTCACGCCGCTCGACCATTGGACGGCCGGCTGGTCGTACTCGACCTTCACCGACCAGCAATACCTGACCGACTACGGCTACAGCGACGCCGACAGCTACACCAATCGAGTCTACGGCACCTATCTCAACGAGATGACCTATTTCGACATTCGTGCCGAACAGGGTCAGCAACTCGGCAACTATGCCAGCAACGACCCGGCGCAGGCCGTCACGCTGCCGCAGACCAGCTTCGAGCACATCCAGAACCTTGCGCCCGGCTATGGCCGGCTGCACGTCACCGGCGAGCTGGACAGCATCTGGCGCGGCGCGGACCAGACCGCCACCTACAACGGCGTCCCCTACGTCACCGGCTACGAAGGCACCAAGCAGCACCTGATGGTCGAGGGCGGCTGGGAGAACCAGTACATCGTGCCCGGCGGCGCGACAGTGACGCCGTATCTGGCGGGCCGGCTCGACGTCGCCAACTACGATCGCAATATCGGCGCCATCGGCGGCATCTATCCTACGGCCTCCGACGCCTTCCTGTTCAGCGTCACGCCGATCGCGGCGATGGACGTGCGCTTCCCGATGGTGGCCAAGAACGGCTTCGACACCCACCTGCTCGAGCCCGTGGCGCAGCTCGTCTACCGCGGCAGCAACACCACCGATGTCGGCATCACCAATGACGACGCCCAGAGCTTCGTCTTCGATACGACCAACCTGTTCAGCTACAACAAATTCTCGGGCATCGACCGGCAGGACACGGGGCTGCGCGCCAATCTCGGCGGCCATTACCTCGCGAACTTCGCCGACGGGAGCTGGCTCGACCTCATCGCCGGCGAGTCCTTCCACCTGATGGGCACCAACGCCTTCGGCATCGCCGATGCGGCGCAGACCGGTGTCGATACGGGCCTGGGCACGGATGCCTCCTATTTCGTCGCAAGTGCGCGCGGCGGCTTCAGCAACGGCGTTTCCGCCAGCAGCAAGGTGCAGCTCGACCCCAACACGTTCAAAATCACCCGCGCCGGCGTCGGCGCCGCCTATTCGCCGGGCAACGGCTTTTCGACCAACACCAGCTACATCTATGTCGCTGCCGACCCGAAGCTGGGCACCACGACCGACCAGCACGAGATCGAGGCCGGCGTAAATGTGCCGATCGCGGACTATTGGAGCCTGCAGGGCGACTACACATACAATCTCGGCGCGGGCGGCTGGACCAACGCCGATGCGGGGATAACCTACGACGATGGTTACCTTGTGTTAGGCGCTGGCGCCAATTTCAAGCCGACGAGCTGGGGCGTGGGGCTAAAGTTCAACCTCAAGGGTCCGGACGGCAAGGCCGCATACTGATCAACACCATTTCAGCCGCAATCTTCGACCACGAAAGCCAAAACGGGCTTTCCAGAACAGGCAGACACAGAATGCATCGCGTAGTGGGCGCCGCCCTTGTCGGCATGACACTCCTCATGGCGGGCGCCGTTCCGTCCTTCGCCGCCACGGTCCGCATCACGGTCAACGGCACTCCCATTACCGACGTACAGATCCAGCAGCGCCTGGCGCTGATGAAGATCGAGAACCGCAGCGGCGAGAAGGCCGCCGAGGACGAGCTCATCAACGAGGCGCTCGAGATGCAGGAGGCCAAGCGCATCGGCTTCACCATCACGGACGCCGACGTCTCCGATGCCGAGCTGCAGCTCGCACGGCAGTTGAAGCTGTCGCAGAGCAACCTCGAGCGCGTGCTGACCGACCACGGCGTGGCGCTGGCGACGCTCAAGGACCGGCTCCGCGCCAACCTCGCCTGGGGCAAGATTCAGGCGACTGCGGTCAGCGCCCGCGTCACCGTTTCCGAAGCCGACGTCGACAAGGAGGCCAAGGCCGAGCTCACCCCGACCAACAGCTACGACTACATTCTCAAGGAAGTGCTGTTCCTCACCGTCCAGGGTGGCCCGTCGGTCTCGGCGCGCACGGCGCAGGCCAACGCCTATCGCGCCAAGTTCCAGGGCTGCAGCACGGCGGTCCAGGAATCGCTGGGCTACACGGATGCGGCGGTGCGGGATATCGGCCGCCGCCATGCCACGCAGTTCCCCGATGCCATCGCGTCCGAGCTGGCTCAGCTCAATGTCGGCGGCATCACCAAGCCGCGCGTGACCGAAAGCGGCGTGCAGATGCTGGCGGTCTGCTCCAAGGAAGTTTCGACCGATACCACCTATCTGGCCGACAAGATCCGGCAGACCCAGGGCAATGGCGCGCTCAAGGGGGCGGCCGACAAATACCTCGCCGAGCTCAAGGCGAAGGCCCAGATCATCCGGAACTGACGATGGCCGAGCTCGCCCCTATCGCGATCAGCATGGGCGAGCCGGCCGGGATCGGGCCGGATCTGGTCCTCCAGCTCTATGCGGGGCGGCGCGAGACGCCGCTGCCGCCGTTCATCGTCGTGGGCAGCATGGCGTTCCTTGCCGCCCGGGCGCGCCGCCTCGGCCTCAACATCAATTTCGCACAGACCACGACTGCCGGCGCCGCTGCGGATTTTCCGGTGGCCCTCCCGGTGCTCCATGTCGAAGGACTGGTGCCCGACAAGCCCGGCGAAACCAGCCCGCTCTCGGGCAAGGTGGTGATGGAATCGATCGCCCGCGCCGTCGGCGAGGTTCTGTCCGGCGCCGCGCGCGCCATTGTCACCGGTCCGATCCACAAGGCTGCGCTCTATACGGCCGGCTTCAAATATCCTGGCCACACCGAATATCTCGCCGCGCTGTGCGCCAACGGCCAGGGCACGCCGATGCCGGTGATGATGCTGGCGCACGAGACCCTGCGCGTGGTGCCGCTCACCATCCACGTGCCCCTGCACCAGGTCCCCGGGATGATCACGGCCAAGCTCATCCGCGACACCGTGCTGATCGTCGAGCACGATTTGCGCACCCGTTTTGCGATCGAGGAGCCGCGGATCGCCATCGCCGGCCTCAACCCGCATGCCGGCGAAAGCGGCAGCATCGGCACCGAGGATCGCGACATCATCCTGCCGGCGATCGTCGACCTGCAGCACAACGGCTCCAAGGTCGAGGGGCCGATTGCCGCCGACACGCTGTTCCACCTGCCGAACTGGCGCAAATACGACGCAGTGATCGCGATGTATCACGACCAGGGCCTGATCCCGATCAAGACCGTCGCCTTCGACCAGGCGGTAAATGTCACGCTCGGCCTGCCGCTGGTCCGCACCTCGCCCGATCATGGAACGGCGTTCGACCTCGCCGGCACCGGCAAGGCGTCGACGGCGAGCATGCTTGCGGCGATCAAGCTGGCCGACCGGCTGACGGGCGGCGCTTGAGCCCGATCGACGCGCTGCCGCCGCTGCGCGAGGTCATCGCGCGCCATGGCCTCAGCGCCAAAAAGCAGCTCGGGCAAAACTTCCTGCTCGACCTCAACCTCACGGCGAAGATCGCCCGCGCCGCCGGGCCGCTCGCTGGCGTCACCGTCATCGAAGTGGGTCCCGGCCCTGGTGGCCTCACCCGCGCGCTGCTCGCCGAAGGCGCCCGCAGGGTCGTCGCCATCGAACGCGACGAGCGCGCGCTGCCGGCTCTCGCCGAGATCGCCGCAGCCTATCCCGGACGCCTCGAGGTCATCGCCGGCGACGCGATGAGCATCGACTACGCGACGCTGGCGGATGGGCCGACGCGCATCGTCGCCAACCTGCCCTACAATATCGGCACGGAGCTCCTCGTCCGCTGGCTCAGCGCCGAGCTGTGGCCGCCGTTTTACGAGAGCCTGACGCTGATGTTCCAGCGCGAGGTGGCGGAGCGTATCGTGGCCAAGGCCGGCGAAGACGCCTACGGCCGGCTGGCGGTCCTTGCCGGCTGGCGGACGGATGCTGAGATTGCCTTCAACGTTTCGCGCAGCGCCTTCACGCCACCGCCGAAGGTCACCTCGGCCGTGGTGCACCTC
>DATMTK010000070.1:0-5194 GCA_035564755.1 Devosia sp.
ATCGCACGAGATGGTTCCAGTCATCGAACTCAGGAACGTCTCCAAGACCTTCGGCGAGGTGCGCTCGCTGTCCAACATCAACTTCAAAGTCTATCCCGGCGAGATCGTCGGCCTGCTCGGCGACAACGGCGCCGGCAAGTCGACCCTGGTCAAGAGTGTAATGGGGTTCCACAAGCCCGATCCCGGCGGCGAGATCTTCTTCAAGGGCAAGCGCATCGACGATTGGTCGGTGGCCCGCGCCCGCGCGCTGGGCATCGAAACCGTCTATCAGGAACGCGCCCTGTGCGAGAAGCAGCCGATCTGGCGCAACATGTTCATGGGCCGTGAGCCGCGGACCCCGTGGGGCCTGCTCGACGTCAAGCGCATGAAGGCGGAATCGGCGCGCCTGATGAGCGAGCACATGGGCTTTACGTCTGCCGCCGTGCACCCCGACAACATCGTCACCACCATGTCGGGCGGCGAAAAGCAGGGCGTCGCCATCACCCGCGCGCTGCACTTCGACGCGCAGCTCGTCATCCTCGACGAGCCGACGATGGGTTTGAGCCTCACCGAGACCAAAAAGACCCTGGAATTCGTCACCGGGATCAAGCGCGCCGGCAAATCGGCGATCTTCATCGATCACAACATCTTCCACGTCTATCCGGTGGTCGACCGCCTGTACGTGCTCGACCGCGGCAAGGTGGCGGGCGTCTACGACAAATCTCAGATCACGATGGAAGAGCTGATCGAGCGCCTCTACCGCGTCGCGCGCTCGGGCTCGCTGGAGTAACTGCCGATGGCCACCGAAAATATCACGCCCGGCATCAAGGAATCGCGGCCGACCAACAACCGCATCGCGCCGCCGTCCATTCTGCGCCGCTGGGGCAGCCAGCTCGGCATCATCGGCGTTGGTCTGGTGATGTGGCTCTGCTTCGTCATCGCCGCACCGGCTGCCTTCACCAACGCCGACATCTATGTCGCCTTTGCCGAGACCACGCCGGTCTTCGGTATCATCGCGCTGGCCCTGACGCTGGTCGTCATCACCGGCGAGATCGATCTGAGTTTCCCCTCGGTCATGGCGCTCGGCACCGCCATCTTCTGCCTCGGCACCACGCAATGGGGCTTGCCCTGGTGGCTGGCGCTGATCGCCGCCTTCTTGACCGGCGCGGTCTGCGGCTGGATCAACGGCGCGCTCGTCGCCCGCCTCAACATCCCCTCGCTCGTCATCACCATCGGCACGCAGTTCCTGTTCCGCGGCCTCGAGCTGGTCCTGATGAACGGCACCGGCGTGCCGCTGACCGAGGACCAGTACCCGCAGCTTCACATGATCTTCCGCGAACCGCTGTTCGGCGTCCTGCCGATCGAAACGGTGTGGATGGTGGTGCTGGCGGTCCTCACCTGGCTGCTGCTCAATCGCACCCGCTTCGGCGCCCACGTCTTCCTCGTCGGCGACAACCAGACCAGCGCGCGGCTGATGGGCGTGAACGTGGTTTCGGTGAAGACCCGCACCTTCATCCTGGTGGGCGTCCTTGCTGTCTTCGCCGGCCTCATGGTCTCGGTCTATGGCTATTATTTCTGGCCGACCACCGGCGACGGTTACCTGTTGACCGCCATTGCCTCGGTCTTCCTCGGCGGCACCTCGGTGTTCGGCGGCACCGGCTCGATCGTCGGCACCTTCGTTGCGTCGTTCATCATCGGCGCCATCAACGCCGGCATCGTCTCGGCCGGCATCAACGCGTTCTACACGCAGCTCGCCTTCGGCTTCGTGATCGTCTTCTCGGTGGTGCTGCAGACCATCATCGAGCGCCGCATCCGCCGCCAGTCGCTGAGCGGCCGCTGATCGACAGGCCGGCCCCGATCCGGGCCGGCCTTGCCAACCCTGCCGGGTGCTGTAGGAAAGCCGGAGCGCAACTCCGGCCCCATGGCCGTCACGGCAGGCCGATGACAGCACCCGCAGCACCCGCACGCCTCACCTTGGGCGATTTCGGCCAGCCGATCCTCGCCGGCGTGCTCGCCGCCATCGTCGGCTACGCCTCGAGCTTCACGCTCGTCCTCGGTGGTCTTGGTCGCGTCGGCGCCACACCGGCCGAGGCCGCCTCCGGCCTCTTCGCCATGTGCGTCGCACTGTTCCTGCTCAACGTCGTCGTGGTCTGGCGCCTGCGGATCCCGCTGAGCTTTGCCTGGTCGACGCCGGGCGCTGCCTTCCTCCTGACGCTGCAGCCGATCGAGGGTGGCTTCCCGGCCATCACCGGCGCTTTCCTGATGGTGGCTGCGCTGGTCCTCGCCTGCGGCTTCATCAAGCCCCTCGCACGCGCCGTCGCCGCCATTCCTGCCGCCATTGCCGCCGCGATGCTTGCCGGCGTCCTGCTCGAGCTTTGCCTCGCGCCGGTCCAGGCCGTGGCGCAGGTTCCGGCGCTGATGCTGCCGGTGCTGATTGCCTGGGTGATCGGCCTCAAATTCGCCCGCCGCTATGCGGTGCCGATTGCCGTGGTCGTCGCCGCAATCGCGCTTGGCTTGGGCGCCAACCTGCCGCCCGGGGCGTTGTCCCCGACACTGCCCGCGTTGCAGTTCGTCCCCCCGCTCTTTACCCTTGAAACGCTGGTGAAGGTGGCCGTGCCGCTCTTTGTCATCACCATGGCCTCGCAGAACCTGACCGGCCTCGCAGTGATGCGGACCAATGGCTACCAGGTGGACGCCGCCGTCCCCTTCACCACGACCGGCGCGTTGAGCGCGATCGCTGCACTGTTCGGCGGCCTCACCATCAATCTTGCTGCCATCACCGCGGCACTGATGGCGAGCGCCGAAGCTCACCCCGATGCGCAGCGGCGCTGGGTCGCCCCGTTCGCCTCCGGCCCCGCTTACCTGCTCCTGGGCCTCGGCTCGACGCTGGCCGCGAGCTTCATCGCCGCGTCGCCGCCGATCCTGATCGAAGCCGTCGCGGGCCTCGCTTTGCTGCCGAGCCTCGCCGCCGCACTGAGGACCTCGCTGACTGAAGAACATACGCGGCTTCCCGCGATCGCGACCTTCGTAACCACCGCCTCGGGCATCACCCTGCTGGGCATTGGCGGAGCCTTCTGGGGTCTCCTTGCCGGGCTCGCTCTGCTCCTGGTCCTGCGCCCATGGCGGCGGACCTGAGCCGGGCCGCCGCAGTCGTCCTCGCCGGCGGGCGCGGTGAGCGCCTCGGCGGCCGCAACAAAGCCCTGCTCGAGATCGGCGGCGAGCGCCTCGTCGATCGCGCGCTGCGGATCGTCGACCGCTGCCAGCCTCGCCTGCTCGCGGTGGGCCGGACGGGCTTTGCGGTCGAGGGCTTCGTTGCCGTCGCCGACCTGCCCACGGACTACGCCGGCCCACTCGCCGGCATTACGGCAGCGGTCGACGCCCTGCACGCGGCCCCTGCCCAATGGCTGCTGTCGCTCGCCGTCGACACGCCGTTCTTTCCCGACGACTTCCTCGATCGCGCCCTCGCCGCATCCGCCGATGCCGACGTCGTCGTCGGCTGCTTCGGGGCGCAGGACTATCCGACCAATGCGCTATGGCGCCTCGCGGCGATCCGCACGCTGCCTGATAACGTTCGCAGCGGGACCGCGCCGCGCAGCCTCAAGCGCCTCGCCGCGACCCTCGGAGTGCGCCGGATCGATTATGCGCAATGGTCCGGCGACGATCCCTTCGCCAATGCCAACACCCCGCAAGACTTGGAGAATTTACGATACAGGGCGGCGCGTAACAATCCGCGCTGATCGCCCCTTGGCAAAGCAAATCAAATCCTCTACACGGGCGCTGCCTTCGGGCTACCAATGTTCCGCGATAGCTCAGTTGGTAGAGCAAGCGGCTGTTAACCGCTGGGTCGTAGGTTCGAGTCCTACTCGCGGAGCCATTCCCCAATTCGGTGACTGACCGGCCCTTCCGAGCCGCGCGCAACTTCGTTCGAGTTGCGATAATTCTGTTCATTCGCCGCTTTTCCGTCACCGAAATCGTGCTAGCGCTAATGCGGGACCGGGCGTTTTCTGCGGTCGCGGGCGGGCATCCATCGAAGTCGTCGCAATGTTGCGCGGCGTACCTATGTCTTTCATCTGGCTTCGAGCATCGAAGCCGCCCGTCGTGCTGTTCGCCCCTGGCGCGCGGCCCGATGCCGATCAAAGGGAGAACCTCGTGACCAAATCTCTGATGGCCGCTTTGGCCCTGTCCGCCTCGCTCGCTGCCCTGTCGCCCGCCTTGGCGCAGACCGCCGCCCCCGCGCCGACGGTGAACTTCACCACCCAGGCCGACATGCAGACGCTCCACGACGTCAACAAGCAGGACAACTTCACCGTCGGCCTCGCCGACGCGCAGATCAAGACCAACCTCGTGATCGACTGCACCGCCGGCCACACATCGCTGATGATCATCCACAAGGACAAGATCTGCGCCTTCCAGAACGGCTCGGGCGGCAGCATCCTCAATCCGAACAACCAGCAGTGGCTGCCCCGCACGCAGTTCGTCGGCTCCTACACCGTCACCCAGGACGGCACGACCGACGGCAAGGCCATGTCGATCAACTATTTGGCGCTCGGAACCGTCCCCGCCTCGCAGGCGCAGTTCGGCGGTTCGCTCAACCTCAAGCCCGAGTTGACCTCGACCGGCGCGCAGGGCCTCAAGGACCTGGTGCTGAAAAAGCTGCAGGGCGACGCCGGCTCGCCGATCAACACGGCGGTCGACACCATCGACTTCAACCAGTTCTTCGTCCCCGGCGCCGGGCTTCCCTCCGACAAGGGCTGCACCTGGAACGGCAACGCCATCTTCGCCTACCAGACCTATTCCTGGTTCTTCAAAGTCACCGCCAACTGCGCCGGCAAGACCTATGATCTGAGCGGCAACATGCCGTTCACCAACAGCCCCAACACCACCGACCAGACCCAGTACGATCTGGTGCTGACCCTGCCCTCCACCACGACCCAGAGCGACGACGCGCTGTTCGCGCCCACCAGCGGCGGCGACAACGACCTCTTCGCCGCGGCCGACGGCATCTCCGGTCAGATCCTCATGAAGAACTCCGACAACGTCGACGTCACGGTCGACGGCCAGAAGATCACGACGCCGGCCAACGTCCAGGCCACGGGCTCGTTGACCGGCAAGAACGTACCGCTCGAAGTGGTGCGGTCCTTCGCGACGCTGATCGGCCTGCTGCCCTCCACCTTCTTCGGCGCCTGAGGCAGGTTCCGGCGGGCGCTCCGGCGCC
>DATMTK010000071.1:0-7148 GCA_035564755.1 Devosia sp.
CCAAAAGAACGGCGCTGGCAACTCGTTGAGCGGGTGCTCGTTCGGCTCGACGAACACGAGGGACGTGGATACGAGCTCGGTTCTAGTCTAGAGATTCTCTCTTGCCTTGGGGAACTCGCCAAGTAGTCGGCGCGTAAACGACGTGCTTGCCCGCAGCGTTCGCCTTGACCCCCCCGTTCCATCGCTTAAGCCTTTGCTTAAGCAATGGAGCAGCCCATGTCGAAGATCCTCTGGCACGTCACCATGTCGCTCGATGGCTTCACCACCGGCCCGGACGAGGATCCGGGCTGGGCGTTTCGCCGGCCGCTCGGCCGCGTGCCGCTCGCCGCCGAAATCCCGGGGCGTGTCGGCGCCATCCTCGCCGGGCGCCGCTGGTACGATGTGGGGCTGCGGCATGACGAGGCGAGCTACGCGCCCTATGGCGGCAGCGTTGCGGTGCCGGTCTTCGTCCTCACCCACACGCCGCCGGCGCACGCCGAGCGCAAGGTCCGGTTCCTCAGCGGCGATCTCGGCGCCGCCGTCGAAACCGCCCGTGCCGCCGCGAACGGCAAGGATGTCGTGCTGTTCGGCGCCACCCTTGCCACCAGCGCCATCGCCGCCGGCCTCGTCGACGAGGTGATCATGCACATCGTCCCCGTGTTCCTCGGCGGCGGTGTCCCCGCCTGGCGTCATCCGCTGCACCCGTTCGCCTTCGAAACGCTCGAAATCCTGCCTGGCGACCAGGCCGTCACCTGGCGCCTCAGGCCCGGCCCGACCGGCTAAACCGGCATTCTACCGGCGCCGATTCCTCTTCCCGCTCAACCCCCTGCCCGCAATTTGCAAAAACTTATGCCCGGTGCTTCCGGCGGGCGTATTCTCCCTCCATCCGCCCGCGACGGATACGGTGTCGATCGAACGGCCGGCAGCGGGCAGGACAGCCGAGAGGGTTTTGGGGCCGTTCCCGAAACCTGGGGCGCGGACGGCTGCCGTCGGTCAATGCCGGCGACCGGCCGCCCGGTCCGGAAAGCTCGGCGCCGTGGGACGCGATGCGTCTCCGTATAAATAGCTCCGAGGCGTTTCGCGTCCCGCGGCCCGTATCTTCCCCCCCGCAACCGGAGGCCTGTCCTGAGCCAGTCGAAGGAGCCGATGGACGCTTTCGCTCGCCCGAAATTCCGCCTTCTCACCCTCCCCCTTTGCGGGGAGGGTAGCGCAGCTAGGACCGCTCGGGCCGTAGCGAAGCTAGGGTGGGGGGCGAGGCCCGCTCGATGCTGCGACCTGACCGCCATGTCCCAGCCGGAACCCTCGTCCCGCGCCCGGGTTACCTCCACCACAGGAGGCTCGCATGTCCAAGACACCCCGCTACAACCGCCCCGGCGCTCCGGCCAATCCGCCGCAGCATCTGTTCGACGAGGGCTACGGCCTCGAGGACGGCCGGCCAGAAGCCCTGACCGAGCAAAACTGGCATCACCAGCAGACGGGGCCCGGCACCGCCCCGCCCGGTCTGGATGTCGCCGACCCGCACCCGTCGGACGAGGGCGATCCCTACGCCGCGCCCAATCCGGGCGGCGACGCCATGCCGCCCTCCGACACGCAGGTTCCGCACAAAAATATCGGCCCCAATCCGGAGCGCAATTCCGGCCACGCGCCGGCGGGGCCGCAGCATCCGGCCGGCAAAACCGGCCGACCCTAGCAAAAGTTGGGTTTCGTCCCCGCCCGGCCGTGCTAGCCTCATGGGGTCGAGCATGAGGGCGGGGCCATCGCCTCAAGATCCTGCTGGAGCGTCCGACACGTCCCCCCGGGTGGGAGCCCCGGGGGGCGTCGGCTCCCGCCGCCGGGCAACCCTCCTCCGCCTCTCGCGTTCGGTCTCCACGCAACACACAGGGAGGCTGCCATGGCTCACGAAAAAAACCGCAAGACGCCCGCCGAAATCGGCACCAGGCGGGCGCTGTGGCCGCTCACCGCCAGGCTCGCCGCGGCCGCCACCGGCAGGAAGCCGCCGGTCGGCGCTCACGGCGCGGTCAGGATGTAGCCCATGTCGCGTCCCGAGAGCCCGCATGTCACCGTGTTGCGCGCCTTCCGCGAGCGCCTCGTCGACGCCCGCCGGGCCGTCGCTGCCAGCGACAATATCGACGGCGCCATCCGCCGCTTCATCGAGATCGAGACGGCGATCGGCCTCGTCGACCGCGCCATGAACAACGAGCTCGACATGACGCCGATCCCGCATGTCGACGATCCCACCGAACCCAAGCCGCCGACATGAGCCGGAAGCTGACGCAAGCCTCACTCGTCCCGCGCACCGGCCGGCGCTACACTGGCGCCGGTCATGTCGCGAGACCCCTCATGCCAAAGTCCGGACTCGTGCTCGCCGCCGCCATGCTGGCCGCCCTCACCGCCTCCCCCGCCTTCGCCGCCGATACGGCGCGCGCCAGCGGCCTGCTCGCCGTGCATACGGGGCCGGGCGACGTTTACCCGACCATCGACAAGCTGATGAAGAACGAGCGCGTCACCCTCGATCAGTGCACCTGGCGCGCCCGCTGGTGCCACATCCACCAGCTCGACGGCGGCCCGTCGGGCTGGGTGCCCGGCTCCTATCTGGTCGGCTCCGCCGCCAAGAACGCCGTCACCCCCTTCGATTTCGGCTTCGATCCTCTCGATCCGCTGCCGTTCCACCGGCGCTGGTGATACGATGGACCATGGTCGCACTCGCCAACGAGCCGCTGCTCCTCTGGGCCAAGCTGATGCTCAGGCTGGCGCTGGTGCTGCTCGCCGTCGGGCTGGTGCCGCTTTTCGCCATCACCCTGGTCTTCACCGGCTTCAGCCCGATCGTCCCCGTCCTGCTGAGCGTCTTCGTCGCGCCGATCGGGGCGTTCTGCCTTGCGGTGGCAATCATTCTCTTCCTGGCAGCGTGGGTTCGGCGGCGGCGGGAATCTTCTTGATCCGCTCGCGCGCCATCACCACGAGGCCGGCCGCGACGATCACCCCCGCCCCCGCCAGCGAGATCGGATCGATCATATGCTGGAAGATGACGATGCTGAACACGATGCTCCACGGCAGCGAGGTATAGCTGAAGGGCTGCAGCACGCTCGCCGGCGCCAGCGCCAGCGCCACCATCATCATGCCGTGCGCGACCACCCCCGTCATCATGATGTAGGCGATGAGCAGGGTCGTCGTCAGATCGAGCGGATGCCAGAAGAAAACGCCGATCGACGAGGTCAGCACCAGGCCCACCAGCCCGACATAGACCATGCTCGTCGACGTCGTGTCCGTCGCCGACACCTTGCGGGTGAGCACGATATAGAGCGCGTAGCAGGCGCCCGAGCCGAGCGCCGCCAATGCGCCCCAGTCGAGCGGCACGCCGCCCGGCCGCACGATGACCAGCGCACCGAAAAACCCGACCACTACAGCGCCGATCCGGAATACGCCGATTTTCTCGCCCAGCAGGGGGATCGCCGCGAGCGTCACGATCAGCGGGTAGACCAGCGTGATCGACTGCACCTCGGGCAACTGCACCGTCTTCAGCGACAGCACGAACATCCAGATGTCGACCACGAGGAGGACGCCGCGCAGCACCTGCAGGACGGGGTGCGTCGTCCGCAGTGCCGTGCGCAGCGAACCCTGACGCAAGACCAGGAACAACGAGAACGCTGCGAACGCCCAGAACCGCATCATCGTAAGCTGGAACGGCGACACGGACTGCACGAGCAGTTTGCTTGTGGCGTCCTGCGTGGAAAAGATCAGGGTGGCCGCAAGCGCAAGGGCAATCCCGCGCCCAACATTGTCACGCCGGGCGCCGGCCGCGACTTCCGCCATTTCAGGTCGATCCACGAGAGGGCCGGGCCAGCATCTGGCCCGGCGCAGGAGGCTTAAGATTACTTGGCGACCGCGTTCTTGATCGCACCGACGATGGCCGTGAGGATTATACCGCCGATGAGGCCGGTCACGCCCTGCCCGACATAGGCCCCTCCGCCGCCGGTCACAAGTCCGGCGAGTCCTGGGATCAGCCCGACGATCCACGTCCCGATATACCCACCGATCAGGCCGACGATCGCATCGACCGTTGGGTTGATGCTGACCTGCTTGACGCCCCGGCCGATGCCGTACCCGCCAATTGCACCCAGGATCAGTTGGATGATGATACCTATCCAATCCATAGTCGCACTCCTTCCCATAGACGGGGTGAGCCCCCGCTTCACAGCCTAAGCCTAGACCCGCCGACTCGGCCCGCAAGCACTTCGACCGGGTTTTGCCCCGCGAAACCGGGCTCTTCCGATCCTTGCGGCGAAATCCTATCTTCATAATCCCATGAGCCCCAACGCGAATCGTTCGACCCCGGGCGTCGCCCTCGTCACCGGCGCCGCAGACCGCATTGGCGCCACCATCGCCAAAGCGCTGGCCGCTGCCGGCTGGAAAGTGGTCGTGCACTACCGCTCGTCGGCCGCAGCGGCAGACGCCACTGTTGCCGACATCCGCGCGGCCGGCGGCGATGCGGCCATGGTCCGCGCCGACCTCGCGAAGCGTCGCCAGCGGAGCAAGCTCGTCGTCAACGCAGGCAAGGCATTCGGCCCCCTGACCCTGCTGGTCAACAACGCCTCGCTGTTCGAGCGCGACGCCGCGAACGATCTCGACGAGGCGGTCTGGGATGCGCACTTCGCCGTCCACGCCGAGGCTCCCGCCTTTCTCGCCCGCGACTTCGCCGCGCAACTGCCGCCCGGGGCGGACGGCAACATCATCAACATCGTCGACGAACGGGTGCTCGACCTGTCGCCCGCCTTCTTCAGCTACACGCTGAGCAAGTCGGTGCTGTGGACGATGACGCGGACGCTTGCCCAGTCGCTGGCGCCGCGCATCCGCGTCAACGCCATCGGCCCCGGCCCGACCTTGGCGCCGCCCGGCGTGAGCTCCGCGGGCTATCGGCGTCGCCAGAAGCAACTGCCGCTTCAACATGGCGCCGATGCGGAGGAGATCGCTGCCGGCGTTCTCGCCATCCTCAGCCTTCCATCGATGACCGGCCAGATGCTCGTCCTCGATGGCGGCCAGCATCTCGAATGGCCGGACCGCCGCAAGCCGACGCCACGGACGCCAGAAAAATGACCGAGTCCATGGAAGCGGGTGCCGAGGTCATCCGCGCCTTCGTCAAAACCCTGCCGTCCGCGCCCGGCGTCTATCGCATGATCGACGAGGCCGGCGAGGTCATGTATGTGGGCAAAGCCCGCAGCCTCAAGGCACGCGTCACCAACTACACGCGGCCCGAGAACCTCGAGGTTCGGCTGCAGCGCATGATCGCCGCGACACGGACCATGGAGTTCGTGCGCACCGAGACCGAGGCCGAGGCGCTGCTGCTCGAGGCCAACCTCATCAAGCGCCTGAAGCCGCGCTTCAACGTGCTGCTGCGTGACGACAAGAGCTTCCCCTACATCCTCATTGCCACCGAGCATGAAGCCCCCGAGCTGATGAAGCACCGTGGCACCAAGCGGAGGAAGGGTCATTATTTCGGTCCCTTCGCCTCGGCGCTCGCGGTCAAGCGCACCATCACCTCGCTGCAGAAAGCGTTCCTGCTCCGCACCTGCTCGGACAGCTTCTATAAGGCGCGCACCCGTCCCTGCATGCTGCACCAGATCAAGCGTTGCGCCGCCCCCTGTACCGGAGAGATCTCCATCGAGGCCTATGGCGAGCTGGTCGAGGAGGCCCGCCAGTTCCTCTCCGGCCGCAGCAAATCGGTGCAGGATCGCCTGCAGCACGAGATGAACGACGCCTCGCAGGCGCTCGACTTCGAGCGTGCGGCGCTGCTGCGCGATCGCCTCAGCGCGCTTGCGCTGGTGCAGAGCCAGGGCGACGTCGCGGCGCGCTCGGTCGAGGAGGCCGACGTGTTCGCCATCGCGCACGAGGCCGGTCAGTTCTGCGTGCAGGTCTTCTTTTTTCGCGCTTATCAGAACTGGGGCAACTACGCTTATCGTCCGAAGGCCGATGCGAGCCTCAGCGACACCGAGGTGCTCGAGGCCTTCATCGGCCAGTTCTACGAGGATCGACAGCCGCCCAAGCTCGTGCTCCTCAGCCACGACCCCTCCGACCGTGCCGTGCTCGAAGAAGCGCTCACCTCGCGCCTCGGCTCGCGCGTCTATATCGAAATTCCACAACGCGGCGAAAAGCGCGACCTCGTCAACCACGCGCTCAACAACGCCCGGGAGGCACTGGGCCGCCAGCTTGCGGAAGGCGCCACCCAGAAGACTCTGCTCGAAGGCGTCGCCGAACTCTTCGGCCTCGACGAGGCGCCGCGCCGCATCGAAGTCTATGACAACTCCCATATCTCGGGCACCAATGCGATCGGCGCCATGATCGTCGCCGGCGAAGAGGGCTTCAGCAAGAAGCACTACCGCACCTTCAACATCCGCTCGACCGAGATCACGCCCGGTGACGACTTCGGCATGATGCGCGAGGTCCTGACCCGCCGCTTCAGCCGCCTCGCCAATGAAAGCGAGCCCGACGCCGAGGACGAGAACACCGGCATGCCCGACTGGCCCGACGTCGTCTTTATCGACGGCGGCGCCGGCCAGCTCAGCGCCGTGCGCGAGGTGATCGCCAAGCTCGACCTGCCCAAGGAGGTCACCTTCATCGGCATCGCCAAAGGCGAGGAGCGCGATGCCGGCCTGGAGAAGTTCTTCATGGAAGGCCGCGACTCCTTCATGCTGCCGCACCGCGACCCGGTCCTCTACTACGTGCAGCGCTTGCGCGACGAAGCCCACCGCTTCGCCATCGGTACCCACCGTGCCCGCCGGAAGAAGGACTTTGTGTCCAACCCGCTCGACGAGATCGACGGTATCGGCCCCGCGCGCAAACGCGCGCTGTTGCAGCATTTCGGGTCGGCCAAGGCGGTGAGCCGCGCCTCGCTCGCCGACCTCGCCGCCATTCCCGGCATTTCGAGCGCCATGGCGCAGTTGGTTTACGACCATTTCAATCGCATCTAGCTGTAGCTATAACGCCGTTCTCATTGCACTAACGGTGGTTTCAGGGCGAGCGGACGCGTCCATCGGCTCCTGCAATGCCTCCGGTTATGAGGTGGGGTACGGGCCGCGAGACGCGGAACGCCTCGGAGCTATTTGATAGAGACGCTTCGCGTCTCGCGGCGCCGAGCTTTCCGGACCGGGCGGCCGAGCGCCGGCATTGGCCGACGG
>DATMTK010000072.1:0-19590 GCA_035564755.1 Devosia sp.
CCATAACTTGTGATATCGACGCCGGTCAGCACCAGCTCGCGATAGCCGTTGTCGACCAGCCGCTTCATCTGTTCGACCACGGCGCCCATCGGCACCGAGCGCGACGGGCCGCGGCCATAGGGGATGATGCAGAAGGTGCAGCGGTGGTCGCAGCCGTTCTGCACCTGCACGAACGCCCGCGCCCTTCCGTCCATGCCGTCGATCAGATGCCCGGCCTGCTCGCGCACGGCCATGATGTCGTTGACCTGCACCTTGTCGTTGAGCTTCACGCCGAATGCCATCGGCGCATAGGCCTCGGCTTGCATCTTGTCGGCGTTGCCGATCACGAGGTCGACCTCGGCCATCTCGGCGAAATCGCGCGGGCTCGTCTGGGCCGCGCAGCCGGTGACGATGATCTGCCGGCCCGGCTGCTCGCGGCGGGCCTTGCGGATCGCCTGCTTGGCCTGGCGCACCGCCTCGGCGGTGACGGCGCAGGTGTTGACGATCAAGGCGCTGGACAGCCCGGCCTTTTCGGCTTCGGCCTGCATCACCTCGGACTCGTAGGCATTGAGCCGGCAGCCGAAGGTCAGCGTCTCGACGGCCATCAGGCAACGGCCTTGTCGCGGGTCCAGTCGCCGGTCGCGGGATCGAACTCGCCCGAAAATTCGAACTCGGCCGGGCCGGTCAGCATCACGTGGTCGTCGGCGCGCCACTCGATGGTCAGGTCGCCGCCGGGCAGCGTCACCGTCGCCTTGCGGCCGGTGCGCTTCGTCCGGGCGCCGTTGACCAGCGCCGCGCAGGCCGCGGTGCCGCAGGCGCGGGTGAGCCCGGCGCCGCGCTCCCAGGTCCTGACGATGATGTGGTCGGGCGCCACCACCTGGGCGATCGAGATGTTGGCGCGCTCGGGAAAGATCGGATGGTTCTCGAGCAACGGCCCGAAACGGTCGAGCGCGTAGTCCCGGACGTCGTTGTTGACCCAGAACGTCGCCTGCGGGTTGCCCATCGACATGACCGAGGGGGTATGCAGCACCGGCGCGTCGATCGGCCCGATCTGGAGCTCGATTCCCGTGGTGTCGGCAAATTCCTCGCTGAGCGGGATGTCCTGCCAGCCGAAGCGCGGCGTGCCCATGTCGACGGTGATGGTGCCGTCGGGATGTTCTTCCCCGGTCAGAATCCCGGCCAGCGTCTCGAACACGAACGAGGTTTGTCCGGTTTCCGCGCTCAGCGCCTGCACCACGCAGCGCATGCCGTTGCCGCAGGCTTCGGCCCGCGAGCCATCGGAATTGATGATCTCGATATAGTTGGCCGTGCCCGGCGTGCGGGGATCGTGGACGGCCATGATCTGGTCGAACTTGGTCGCCGCGTTGCCGTTGATGGCCACCGCCGCCGCCGGCGTGACCCGGTCGGCACGGCCGCGCATGTCGGCGACGATGATCTCGTTGCCGAGCCCGTTCATCTTCAAAAACGGTGCAGTCGCCATGCGCACAAGCAGCCTTCGGGGGCGGGTTTCGCCGCCGTATATGGCGGAACCGGCAGCGAATTGCCAGTGGCCGCCGTGACCCGGCTGGTGCACGGCATGGTAAATGCTCCCTTAACGTTCGGCGCGTAGGGTTCCGGTGAGGGGAATGCCAATGCCGAACGATGCCGCCGCCTGGCGCCAGCAGTCGAACGAGGACGCCTTTGTCGAGCTCGCACACCGCGTCGGCGGGCTCGGCGTCGAGATCGCTGACCTCGGCGGCATTGTCGCCGATCTTTCCGCCATCGGCACGCAGCAGGCGAAGAGCGCCGGCGCGGCGCGCACGGCGGCCGAGGGCATGACCCGGCAGGCCACGGCGCTGGGCACCTCGATGCAGGCCGTTCGCACCTCGGCCAGCGACACCCGCACGATCCTCGGCCGCAGCGCCGGCGAAGTGTCGGGCGTGGTCGAGCGCACCGCGAGCACCATGCAGGACCTGTCCGACAGCAGCGCGGGATTTCTCGATGCGCTCGGCGCCGTCGACCAGACGCTCGGCAAGGTGCGGTCGGCCAGTGCCGCGATCGAAACGGTGGCGCGCGAAACCAAGCTCCTCGCGCTCAACGCCAGCGTCGAGGCGGCGCGGGCCGGCGAAAAGGGCCGCGGCTTCGCCGTGATCGCCGTGTCGGTCAAGGAGCTCGCCGACCAGGTGCAGCGCTTTGCGGCCGAAAATACCGCCAACCTCGCCTCCTTGACCGCGACGCTGCAGGAGCTGCTGCAATCGTCCGAGCGCAACGCCGCGGCGGCCCGGCAGGCGACCGACGATGCCGCTGCCGCCGGCGAAGCCAGCCGCACGCTGCACCAGCTCGTCGACCAGGTCGGCACGCTGGTCGACGGCATCGACCAGATGACCGCGCCGGTCGAGCAGTCGATCAAGGCCTTTGCCGGGGTCGGCGCCGAGCTCAACGAATTGCTCGCCTCGGTCGATTCGGCGCAGGAGCTGCTTGCCGACGCTAAGGCGCGCAGCGATTCGATCCTCGAGATTTCCGAAGACTGCATGCGCTACGTGGCGCGCAGCGGTATCGAGACCGCGGACTCGCCGCTCATCGCGCTGGCGCAGCAGACCGCGGCGCGGATCGCCAGTGCCTTCGAAGCGGCGCTCGACGCCCGCCGCATCGGCCTGCGTGACCTGTTCGACGAGACCTACCGGCCGATCCCCGGCACCAACCCGCAGCAATTCATGGCCGGCTTCGTCGGCCTGACCGATGCATTGCTGCCCGACATCCAGGAGCCGGTGCTGGCGGCCGACAGGCGCATCGCCTTCTGCGCCGCGGTGGACCGCAACGGGTTTCTGCCCACGCACAACCGCAAATACAGCCAGCCCCAGACCGCCGATCCGGTGTGGAACGCCGCCAACTGCCGCAACCGCCGGATGTTCAACGACCGCACCGGCCTCAAGGCCGGGCGCAACACCGAGCCGTTCCTGCTCCAGACCTATCGGCGCGACATGGGCGGCGGCCAGTTCGCCCTGATGAAGGATTGCTCCGCCCCCATCACCGTCCGCGGCCGCCACTGGGGCGGCCTCAGGATCGCATTCAAGGTGTAGGCCTTCCTTGACTCCCCGCGCTTTGCCCCGTATTGAGCCGCCACTTCGCTCAGGCCTGACCTGAACCGCCGACCGGGACCCGCAAAGGTATAAAGAGATCCCCAAGGCAAGCACCCCGCAGCGCGACGCGCCCCGGGGTGTGTTTGGTGTTTGCGCCTGCGCGGATTGTCGAATTTGACGGCAGGCAGTTGGCCGACAAATCCTGGCAAGTCCTGCACGACCCCCATATCCCGGCGGTAACCCGGGAAGGAAACGGAATGTTCGAGAGCCTCAGCGAACGGCTTGGGAAGATCTTCGATGGCCTGACCGGCCGCGGCGCGCTCAGCGAAGCGGACGTCGATGCGGCGCTGCGCGAGGTTCGCCGCGCGCTGCTCGAGGCCGACGTGTCGCTCGAGGTGGTCAAGGCCTTCGTCGAGCAGGTGCGCGAACGTGCCGTCGGCAGCGAGGTCACCCGTTCGGTGACGCCGGGCCAGCAGGTGGTCAAGATCGTCCATGACGAGCTGGTCAAGGTGCTGGGCAGCGTGCCGGTGCCGCTCGACTTCAACGCGCCGGCGCCGGTCGGCGTGCTGATGGTGGGCCTGCAGGGCGCCGGCAAGACCACGCATGCCGGCAAGATCGCCAAGCGCCTGAAGGAGCGGCAGGGCAAGAAGGTCCTGATGGCCTCGCTCGACGACCGCCGGCCCGCCGCCAAGGAGCAGTTGCGCGTGCTGGGCACGCAGATCGGCGTCGACACCCTGCCGATCCTGGAGAACGAGGCTCCGGTCGAGATCGCGCGCCGCGCCGAGCGCGAGGCCCGGCTCGGCGGCTACGACGTCGTCATCTTCGATACCGCCGGCCGCACCCATGTCGACGAAGAGCTGATGCAGGAGACGGCCGCGGTAAAGGCGGCGGTCAATCCGCACGAGATCCTGCTCGTGGCCGACGCGCTCACCGGCCAGGACGCCGTGAACCTCGCGCGCTCCTTCGACCAGCGCGTCGACATCACCGGCATCGTCCTGAGCCGCGTCGACGGCGATGGCCGCGGCGGCGCGGCGCTCTCGATGCGTGCCGCGACCGGCAAGCCGATCAAGCTCATCGGCACCGGCGAAAAGCTCGATGCGCTCGAGGACTTCCGCCCGAGCTCCATCGCCGACCGCATCCTCGGCATGGGCGACATCGTCAGCCTCGTCGAGAAGGCGGCGCAGACCGTCAACGCCGAAGACGCGGCCAAGATGGCCAAGAAGCTCAAGAAGGGCAGCTTCGACCTCGAGGATCTGCGCGGGCAACTGCTGCAGATGAAGAAGATGGGCGGCATGGGCGCCCTCATGGGGATGATGCCGGGCATGGGCCAGGTCAAGAAGGCCATGGCCGGCGCCAATCTCGACGAAAAGATCTTCGACCGGCAGGTCGCCATCATCAACTCGATGACCAAGGCCGAGCGCGCCGACCCCGACCTGCTCAACGCCAAGCGCCGCATCCGCATCGCCAACGGCTCCGGCACCCGGGTCGAGGACGTCAACAAGCTGATGAAGCAGCACCGCCAGATGGCGGACATGATGAAGAAGGTCAGCAAAGGCGGCATGGGCTCGCTCGCCGGCATGTTCGGCGGCAAGGTGGGCGGCATGATGCCGGGCCTGGGCGACATGGACCCATCCAAGATGGACCCCCGGCAGCTCGAGGCGGTGGCCCGGCAGATGGGGATCGATCCAGCCGCGCTCCCTGCTGCGGCCAGCCCGCAACAGGACCTCACGCAAAAGCTGCCCAGTGATGTGGGCCAGCTTCTCAAATCCGGATCGGGCCTGCCCGGTCTTGGCGGCACCTCCCGCTTCCCCGGCCTTCCGGGCCTCGGCGGCGGGTTCGTGCCGAAGAAAAAGTAGAACCAGATCCCAGAATCAACCCAAGGACCAACGCATGTCTCTCAAGATCCGCCTTGCCCGTGCCGGCACCACGAAGCGCCCCTACTACCACGTCGTCATCGCCGATGCCCGCAGCCCGCGTGACGGCCGCTTCATCGAGAAGGTCGGCCATTACGATCCCAAGCTCGAGGATACGAGCAAGCGCGTGACCCTGATCGCCGAGCGCATCCAGCATTGGCTGAGCGTCGGCGCCCAGCCGACCGACCGCGTGCTGCGCTTCCTCGACGCCGCCGGCCTCGCCAAGCGCGCCCCGCGCAACAACCCCGAGCGCGCCAAGCCGGGCAAGAAGGCGACCGAACGCACCGAGGCCCGCGCCAAGGCCGCGGCCGACAGGGCGGCCGCCGCCGAAGCCCCGGCCGCCGAGTAAGATGGCCGGCGCCTCACCCCAAAAGCTGCTGATGGGCCGCATCGGAGCGGCGCACGGCATCAAGGGCGAGGTGCGCATCAACTCGTTCACCGACGAGCCGCTGGCGCTCAAGGACTACGGTCCGCTGGACACCAACCGGCCCGGCCTGGTGATCGAAATCGAAAGTGCTCGCGCCACCAGCAATGTGCTGGTAGCGCGGCTCAAGGGCGTGACCGACCGCACCGCGGCGGAAAAGCTCAATGGCGTCGAACTCTATATCGATCGCGACAAGCTGCCGCCGGCCGACGACGACGACTTCTACCATTCGGACCTGATCGGGCTCGCAGCGCGGCTGAGCGACGGCACCGTGCTGGGCGAGGTCATCGCCATCCCCAATTTCGGCGCCAGCGACCTCATCGAAGTGCGCGATCCGCGCACCGGCGATACCTTCCTTTATCCCTTCACCAAGGCCGTGGTGCCCGAGGTGCATGTGGCCGAGGGCTACCTCGTGATCGAGGTGCCGCTCGAAGCCGACCCCGGCGAGGAAGAGCCCGATTGAGCTTTGCGGCGGACGTCATCACGCTGTTCCCCGACCTGTTCCCTGGCCCGCTCGGCGCCTCGGTGATCGGCCGCGGCGCGGGGGCCGGGTTGTGGACGCTACGGCTGACGCAGTTGCGCGACTTCGCCAACGACAAGCATCACAGCGTCGACGACACGCCGGCCGGCGGCGGCGCCGGCATGGTCCTCAAACCCGACGTGCTGGCCGCCGCGATCGATGCCGTCTCCGACCAGAACGATCCGCGGCCGCGGCTGCTCATGAGTCCGCGCGGCAAGCCGCTGACGCAGCAGCGGGCCCGCGCCCTCGCCTACGGTCCCGGCGCCGTCATCGTCTGCGGCCGCTTCGAGGGTGTCGACGAGCGCGTCATCGAGGCGCGCAACCTCGAGGAGATCTCGATCGGCGACTATGTGCTCGCCGGCGGCGAGGTGGCCGCGATGGTGCTGCTCGAAGCCGTGGTGCGGCTGATCCCGGGTGTGCTCGGCAAGGATGAATCGAGTGCCGAGGAGAGTTTTGAGAACGGCGTTCTGGAATATCCGCAATACACCCGGCCGGCCGAATTCGAGGGCCGCACGATTCCGCCGGTCCTGACCTCCGGCGATCACGCCAGGATCAGCCAGTGGCGCGCCGAGCAGAGCCGGGTGCTGACCAAGGCACGGCGGCCGGACCTGCTGAAAGACTAAACCGGATCGAACGTTGCGAAGGCGCTGACGAGGACGATCACCCCGGCGCCCAGCACCAGTTCGGCGATGGTACCGATGATGAGGCCGCGTCGCGCATCCGCAGGATGCGCCGCAAGCCGCGGGGTCAGCACGTAGCGGTTGCCCAGCGCGATGCCCAGCATCAGCACGACCAGCGCCAGCTTGGTCGCGAACAGCGCCTGATAGGGCGAGCTCCAGTCGAGCGGCAGATGCCCCAGCGTCAGCAGCATATCGGCGAGGCCGGTGAGGATCGTCACCGCCACCGCGATGTGGCCGAGGCCGGAAAAGCGCAACAGCGCCCGTGTCGCCGAGGCGCGCAGGGCCGCTCGGTTCAGCGCCACGAGGCAGGCGAGGAGGGGCAGCAGCGAGCCGACCCAGAAGCCGGCCGCGAGCACGTGCAGCGCGTGGTTGAGCCGGTGACCCAGCCCGAGCAGCCCCGCTTGCACTGCCGCGTGACCGACGAAGCCCAGGCTGAAGAGCAGCAGGCCGTCGCTAAAGAGCAGCACGAACAGGCGCAGCGAGCGCGGCAGCGGCAGCGCGGCGACCAGCACCGCACTCAGCGCCAAGTGCCAGATCCAGGCGCTGCCGAAATCGGTGGCACTCAGCACCGTCAGCCAGGTCGACGGCGCCAGAACATCGCTCCAGCCCTTGCCGGCCGCGCCGGCTTCGAGCGCCAGCCAGGCGACGCTGGTGAGCGCGATGAGCAGCACCAGCAACGCCTCCATGCCGCGCACCAGCCGGCGGCGCGGCGCGACCAGCTCCGTCGGCGCAATGAACGCAGCGAAACTGGCGACGCCGAGCAGCAGCATGGCCGCCGCGAAGTGGACGACGCGGACGCCGATCAGGACGTCCGCCATCGGATCGATCATTTGACGATGAAGCTGTAGGTGCCGGTGGTCTTGTGACCGTCGCTCGAGAGCGCGTGCCAGGCGACCGTGTAGGTGCCCGCGGTGAGCGGCGCGCTCAGCGGCACCAGCAGGACCTTGTTGTCCTTCGGATCGAGCGTCGCAGCGCCGGTGGTCACCGCGCCGGACGGACCGGTGAGCGTGACGCCGGAGAACGCGATCTCGAGCCCTTCGGAGAAGTCGAGCGTGAGCTCTTTCGGCGAGGCGGCGCTGGCCGAAGCGGCCGGATCGCTCTGCAGCAAATGCGCATGGGCAAAGGCCGGTGAAGCGGCAGCGAGGACGAGGGCAGCGGAGAGGATGAAGCGGTTCATGATGGCGTGGTCCTTACATCGGCATGGACATTGAGGGCATGGCCGGCTGGCTCGACGGCATGATCGAAACACCTGGCGTGGCGGCGGGCGGCCCGTTCTGCGTGATGCTGCCGATGTTGAGCTCGATGTTCAGGTCGCCGGCCTTGGCGAAGTGCAGCACCATGCCGAGGCACTGGCCCTCGACGAACGGGGCGCTGAGCCCGGTGAGCATCAGATGATAACCCATCGGATCGAGCGACACGCTGCCGCCGGCCGGCACGGGCAGGCCGCCTGGCACGTCGCTCATTTGCATCACCTGGCCGTTCATCGACATCTGGTGCAGTGCGGTGTCGCCCGCGGCGCTCGTGCTCGCGCCCGTGAAGGTGTCGGCAGCCGGGCCGGCATTGTGGATCACGAGATAGGCGCCGGCCGACTGCGCAGCGGGCGGCGTGGCCCTGAGATAGGCGCCGGTGACACTGATGCCGCCGGCGGTGAAGGTCTGCCCAGCCGGGCAGCCGCCGGCGATGAGGCCACTTTGGGCCTGCGCGGCGGTTGCCGCGGATAGAACAAGGAGCGCCGCGAGGGCGGCGGGACGGAAAGCAGTCATGATCTGACCTTGAGACGGGATTCGGGGATGAATTATTCCGCGTGGGTCAGACGGTGGGCGGGCCTCGTGGCTGCGCGGACGTGGCCGGGCCGGCAATCGGGCGCGCGCACCCCGCCGCATCATAGGTGAGGGGCGTCGCGGCGAAGACGACCGGCGCGGCTTCGCCTGGCGCCGGCGGCAGGGCCAGGGCGTCCGGACGGCAGGCATGGCAGGTGAAATGGTCGCCGGCGCCTGGCGCGCTCTGGTCGCCGCAGATCGCGTGGCCGGTCACCACCACTCGGCCTCCGGCGGCGAAGACGGCGCTGTCGTGGCCGAAATTGAGGAAGGCAATCGCCAGCACGAGCAGCGCCAGCAGCGTCTCGCGCAGCATTGCTCCCGATGTGGTGGCCAGCCGCATGGGCGAGGCTTATATCAGGCGCTCAGCCCCGCGCCACTGGACTCGGGCGCCGATCTCCTCTATACGCGCGCTCGCTTCGGCCCGAGCGGCCAGAGGCCAATAAGACACATAACTCCGTGCAACCAAGACCGGGCGGTTGGACTCCAAAGACGGGTTCGGCAAAACGCCCCATTGAAAAGATCACAAACGGACGAGATCCATGCCCAATATCATTGCCGAGCTCGATAAAGAGCAGCACGACGCGCTGGCGGCGCGATCCAGCCACCCCGATTTCACCCATGGCGACACCGTCAAGGTCTGGGTGAAGGTTCGTGAAGGCGAAAAAGAGCGCCTGCAGGCCTATGAGGGCGTCGTCATCGCCCGCTCCGGCCACGGCCTCAACGAGAGCTTCACGGTTCGCAAGATTTCCTACGGCGAGGGCGTCGAGCGCGTCTTCCCGGTGCTGAGCCCCAACATCGACCGCGTCGAGGTCCTGAAGCGCGGCAAGGTCCGCCGCGCCAAGCTCTACTACCTGCGCGACCGTCGCGGTAAGTCGGCCCGTATCTTCGAGTCGACCTCGGCCCGCACCAAGAAGATCGAGGCCGGCGAGCGCGAGGCCGCCACCGAGGCGCGCAATGCCCGCGAGGCCGAAAAGGTCGCCGCCGCCGAGCAGCTCGCCAAGGAGCTGGCCGAAAAGGACGCCGCCGAGGCCGCCGGCAAGACCGAATAGCGTTCGGCCCGGCAGTTCAGGCCGCATTCAGTCGACCCGGCTCACAAGCGAGCCGGGTTTTGCTTTTCCGGGGGAGGGGATTTTGGGGTCGCCGGAAACCCGCGCCGAAACGGCGCAGCGACTGCGGGACGAGGCGCGGCAGGTGTTGTCGGACACCGGGCTGTTCGCGCTGCTCACCGAGCGCTTCGGCGAGCCGACCGTCACCGGCAGTGCCGGCTATGACCTGATGGTCTGGCGCGACATCGACATCCATCTCGCCTTCGAAGGCGACCGCTGGCTCGACTGGATGGCCTTCGGTGGCGAGCTCGCGGCTCATTTCGACAGCATCGGCCTGGGCCTGCACAAGGCGACCTACGTCAACGACTATATCGACCCGCATCCGCTCGGCGCCGGGCTCTACTGGGGCATCGAGTTCCGCGACTTTTCCGGCGAGCGCTGGAAGGTCGACATCTGGGGCTGGGATCCGTTCGACTACGCCGTGCGCCAGGCCCGCGATTTCTCGCTGCGCACTGATCTTGCCGCCTGCGACCGCGACCTGATCCTGAGGCTCAAGACCGAAGCGCGCGAGCGCGACAATTACTATGGCGTCACAATAACGAGCTGGGACATCTACCAGTTCGCCATCGCCAAGGCCGGCGACAGCCTCAATGCGCTGGAGAAGTGGAAGGCGGCACAGTAGGCTCCGCGGGACTTTGCGGAGATTGCTATGCCATCATACATCTGCACGACCTGCGGCGTCGGCTATGCCGAAACCGACGCGCCGCGCGAGGTCTGCCTGATCTGCGCCGACGACCGGCAATATGTGAACGCCCACGGCCAGGGCTGGACGACGCTCGACGAGCTCCAGGAAGACCACGTCAACGACCTGCGCGAGGTCGAGCCGGGGCTGCTCGGCATCGGCTCGAGCCCGCAGATCGCCATCGGCGAACGGGCCCTGGTGATCCAGCGGCCGGATGGCGGCGTGATGTGGGACTGCACCCCGCTCATCACCGACGCGGCGCTGGGCGCCATCAAGGCCAAAGGCGGGGTCAGGGCGATCGCCATTTCGCACCCCCACTTTTACGCCACCATGGTCGACTGGAGCCGGGCGCTCGGCGGTGTGCCGATCTATCTCCACGAAGACAACCGCGACTGGGTGATGCGGCCCGACAGCGCCATCGAATTCTGGAGCGGCGAGAGCAAGCGGCTCGCCGAAGGGATCACCCTCGTCCGCACCGGCGGCCACTTCCCCGGCTCGACCGTGCTGCACTGGGCCGACGGCGCCAACGGCAAGGGCGTGCTGTTGACCGGCGATTCCATCATGGTCGTGCCCGACCGGCGCTGGGTCAGCTTCATGTACTCGTTCCCCAATCTGGTGCCGCTCAACGCCCGGACGGTGGAGGCGATCGTCAAATCCGTCCGCGCCTACCAGTTCGACCGCATCTATTCCGGCTGGTGGGACCGCGTGCTCGACCATGATGCCAAGGCGGCGGTGCAGCGCAGCGCCGAAAGATATATCGCAGCGATACGGTAGCTCCTCGATATATTTTCACGATATATCTTGACGACTGGCCGTTCCCAACGTATCTCCGCGCTATCGTAAGATATATCGGAGACACATCATGGCATTTCCACATGACGACCATTGGGAGCGGCAGATGCATCGCGCCTGGCACAAGATGGAAGCCGCGGGTCGCCGCGGCTGGGGCGGTTGGGGCGCTGCGGCCGCCCGCGGCGGCTGGGGCGACTGGGGCGGCTTCGGCGACAATGTCCGCATCGGCCGCATGCTGGCCTCGGGCGACCTGCGCCTCGTCGCGCTCTATCTGATCGAGCAGCAGCCGCGCCACGGTTACGACCTGATCAAGGCGCTCGAGGAGCGGACCGGCGGCCTCTATTCGCCGAGCCCGGGCGTCATCTACCCCGCCCTGACCTACCTCGAGGAAGCCAACTTCGTGACCTCGACCGCCGAGGCCAACAAGCGGCTCTACACCATCACCGACGAGGGCCGGACCCATCTCAACGACAACCGCGAGGCGGTGGAATCGACGCTGGCGAACCTGAAGCGCATGGGCGAGCAGTTCGAAAAGGTCCGCGAGCGCCGGGCCGATGCCCGCCGCGAGTTCGATGCCGGGCCGCGCGACCGCGACATGGCCGATGTCGGCCCCGAGGTGAACGATGCCCGCCGCGACCTCAAGGACGCGATCCGGCACGCCGCCCGGCAGCACGATCCGGAAACCCTGCGCCGGCTGGCGGAGATCCTCCGCCGCGCCGCCCGTGATATCCGCGACGCCGGGGCCCCACCGCCGCCGCCGCCGCACGACGACATCGACATCTGAGATGCACGGGGCGCTGCGGACCATGTGGTGGCATGCCGACCTCCCGACCGAGCCGCGTGCCGCGGCGCCCGACCCATCTCCGGAGCCCGAGGCTCCGGGAGAAGCGCTGCTCGAATGGATCCTGCCGACGCTGGCTGGTGAAGCGATCGACGACGACATCGACGCACCCGCGACCGGCGGCTCCGCGCGCCGCCTGGTGCGCCGCACGATGCGCGCCTCCCCAACTGGTCTTTAGGGCCATCGCCCGCGACCAATCGCGACTCGCCGCCGCCGGCAAATCGGACTAACATGTTAGTTCGAGACGGAGGAGTTGCGCGATGAACCAGATGGCGCCGGCGGCAGTCGACCGCAAAGCCGCGGCCGCGGGCGTGGCGGCCCGTCTCCGCGCGACGACCAAGATCCTCCCCACCCGGATCATGACCGATCCGCTGATGACCTACGCCTATGCCGGCGATTCCAGCCAGTACCGGCTGGTGCCGGCGATCGTGGTGATCGTCAATTCCGAGGCCGAGGTGCTGGCGGTCCTGAACGCCGCGCGCGCCGAACGGCTGCCGGTGACCTTCCGCGCTGCCGGCACGTCGCTTTCCGGCCAGTCCAATTCCGATGGCGTGCTGTGCGTGCTCGGCGATGGCTTCAGGAAACTCGAAATCCACGACAATGGCGACCGCATCACCCTCGGGCCGGCGGTGATCGTCGCCAATGCGAACCGCGTGCTCAAGCGATTCAACCGCAAGCTCGGGCCCGACCCGGCGAGTCAGGCGACCTGCAAGATCGGCGGCGTGGTCAACAACAATTCGTCCGGCATGTGCTGCGGCGTCGCCTACAACACCTACCATACGCTTGCGCGCATGCGGCTGATGCTGACCGATGGAACGGTGCTCGACTCGGGCGACCCGGAATCGGTCGCCGCGTTCCGCCGGAACAAGGCATCGCTGCTCGCGGCGCTGCACGCGCTCCACCACGAGGTGATGGCCGACGCCGAGCTCGTGGCCCTGATCGAAAAGAAATACCGGATCAAGAATACGGTCGGCTACTCGATCAACGCGCTGGCCGATTTCCACGACCCCATCGATATCCTGATCCACCTGATCATCGGCTCGGAAGGCACGCTCGGCTTCGTCTCCGAGGTCACCTACAACACCATTCCAGAACATCCATACAAGACCACCGGGCTGATTCCCTTCCCCGATCCCTATTCCTGCGCCAAGGCCATCTCGCGCCTCGCCAATGGCGGCATCCAGTCGACCACCGGCGTCACCGCCGCCGAATATATCGAGCGCCGCGCGCTGCAGACGGTCGAGCACATCCCGGTCATCCAGCCGCTGGTCAAATTCCTGACCGACATGTCGCCGGCGATCCTGATCGACGTCTCGGCGCCGACGCCCGAGGAGCTGGCGACAGAGACCGCCAAGGCCGAGGCGATCCTGCGCGAAGAAGGCGCGACCGACCTCAATTTCTCCGAAGACGAGGAGCGCTCGCACGCCCTGTGGGACGTGCGCAAGGGCTTCTTCGCCTCGGCCGGCGCCGCGCGGCGGCCGGGCACCACCATGCTCACCGAGGACGTCGCGGCGCCGATCGACCGGCTCGCCGATTTCGTCATCGACATGCGCAAGCTCCTCGATGCGCACGGCTATGAGGACGCGGTGATCTTCGGCCACGCGCTGGCTGGGAACCTGCATTTCCAGATGGGTGACGAGCTCGCGGCGCCCGGTGCAGCGGAAAAGTTCGACGCCTTCAGCAAGGATCTGAGCGAGCTGGTCTCGGTGCGCTATGGCGGCTCGCTCAAGGCCGAGCACGGTACGGGCCGCGCCATCGCCCCCTTCGTCGAGCGCGAGTGGGGCGCCGCGGCCTATCGCATCATGCGCAAGATCAAGCCGCTGTTCGACCCGGAGAATTTGCTCAATCCCGGCGTGCTGATCACCGACAACAAGACCGTGCATCTCGAGAACTTCAAGCAGATGCGGCTCAGCGACCCGGTGATCGACCTCTGCATCGAATGCGGCTTCTGCGAGCCGGCCTGTCCGAGCGCGCAACTGACGCTCTCGCCGCGCCAGCGCATCGTCGTGCGCCGCGAGATGCAGCGGCTCAGCGAAACGCACGAGGACGACGCGCGGCTCAAGGACATTTACGACGGCTACGCCTATGCCGGGCTCGACACCTGCGCTGCCGGCAATGTCTGTGCCGGCCGCTGCCCGGTCGGCATCGAGACCGGCACCATGGTCCTGGGCGAGCGCGCCCGCCGGCGGAGCGACGAAGACCGCGCCAAGGCGCACCGCTTCGCCGACCATACGGTCGAGATCGAGCGCGCGCTGAACCTGGGCGTCGGCGCGCAGGCGCTCAGCCGCACCATCATCGGCAGCGCGGCGA
Organism: Devosia sp.; assembly: GCA_035564755.1. GTDB lineage: Bacteria > Pseudomonadota > Alphaproteobacteria > Rhizobiales > Devosiaceae > Devosia_A. Next base: position 14,127 of record DATMTK010000072.1, read on the forward strand.
CCGACGCCATTGCCGGCGCCATGCGCAAGGTGGCGAAGACCCCGCGCGTCAGCCGCACCCTGCGGCCGGGTCCCGGTGCGCCGGCGCCGCGGCAGGCGAAGACCGCCAGCCCCGAAAACCGCGTCGTCTACTTCCCGGCCTGCCCGACGCGCATGTTCGGCACCAACCGCACACCCTACGACCTCAAGCCCGCGCCCGAGGCGATGGTGGCGCTGCTGACCCGCGCCGGCTTCGACGTCGTCGTGCCCGACAATCTCGGCGGCCAATGCTGCGGCCAGCCTTTTCTCAGCAAGGGCTTCCCCGAGGAGGCGGCGCGCGTCGGCGCCCGGCTGGTCGACCGGCTCGCGCCGCTCGGCGCGCGCGTTTTGACCGACGCCTCGACCTGCGCCAAGCATTTGAAGGAGCACCAGCCCCAGGTGGCGGTGGCCGACAGCGCCGAGTTCCTGCTGGCCGAAGTGCTGCCCAAGGTCACTGTGGTCCGTCCGCTGCCGTCCATCGCGGTGCACCAGAACTGCTCGGCCCAGCGGCTCAACGAGCAGGCCGCCATCCTGGCCGTCGCCAAGGCCTGTGCCATTGCGGTCGCGCCGCTCGAGACGGTGAGCTGCTGCGGCTATGCCGGCGACAAGGGTCTGTTCGTGCCCGAGCTCAATCAATGGGCCACGCGCTTTGTCAAGAACGATATTCCAGCCGGCTGCGAGCTCGGCGTGTCGACCGTCTCGACCTGTGCCACGGGCCTCAGCGAACGCGCCGGCATCCCCTTCGTGTCGCTGGCAAGTTTGCTGGAATACGTTACAAGGCCGGATGGCCCAGACCGCGCTGCCTGAACCGGAAGACCGCGCCGACCCGTTCTGCCCGTATTTCGGGGTGTGCGGCGGCTGCACGCTGCAGCATTTCGGCCCCGCCGCCTACACCGCGCTCAAGACCGGGCAGGTCGAGAGCGCGCTGCGCAACGCGCGTGTCACGGCCACGCTGGCGCCGCTGCTCCAAGCCCATGGCGACGGGCGCCGTCGCGCCACGCTGCACGCGCGGGGCACCGCCGTCGGCTACATGCAGGCCCGCAGCCACGAGCTGCTCGACATCACCCATTGCCCCATCCTCGTGCCGGCGCTCGAGCAGCGCGCCGTGACCCTGACCCATCCGATCGCCGCCACCGTCGGCGATTGCGACGTCGCCTATACCGCGACCGACACCGGGCTCGACGTCGCCATCAAGACCGAGCGCAAGTTGAAGGCCGAGCGCCTGACCCTGCTGGCGCAGCGCTCGGGCCTTGCCCGCATGTCCTTGAACGGCGAGATCGTCATGGCGACGCGCCCGCCGACGGTGAAGATGGGGAGAGCCACGGTCGAGCTGCCGATTGCAAGCTTCCTCCAGGCGACGGCGATGGCCGAGGCAACGCTGGCCAGGCTCGTCCTCGATGGCGTCGGCAGCGCCAGATCCGTCGCCGACCTGTTCTGCGGCCTCGGCCCGTTCACGCTGCGCCTCGCCGAGCGCGCAAAAATCTTCGCCGCCGATGCCGACAAGCCCGCGATCCTGGCGCTGCTCAAGGCGGTACGGCACACTCAGGGGCTGAAGCCGGTGACCGCCGTCACCCGCGACCTGTTCCGCGAGCCGCTGGTGCCGGTGGAGCTCAACGGCTACGACGCCGTGGTGTTCGATCCGCCGCGCGCCGGCGCCGAGGCGCAGGCCAGGGAGCTGGCCCGGTCGAAGGTGAAGACCGTGGTCGCCGTCTCCTGCGAGCCGCGCACCTTCGCGCACGACGCCGCGATCCTCGTCGCCGGCGGCTACCGGCTCGACACCGTGACCCCGGTCGATCAGTTCGCCTGGTCGACGCATGTCGAGATGGTCGGGGTGTTCCGGCGGTGAAGAGGACGGGTACGATTTCTCCCCTGGCCACCTCCCCCCTTGCGGGGGAGGACGGGAGGGGGGTCGGGCAGCCCGGTCGCTCGATGGGAGGCGCCGAGTGCGCCCCGGCCCCCGCCCCAACCCTCCCCGCGAGGGGGAGGGCGCCGGCCGGTGAGCGTGGCGGGCCATGCTGAAACCCTCCACCGCCCACCTCGCCCTCGGCGAGGCCTTCTACGATCGCGTCACGCCTGCGACGTTTCCCGAGCTGACGCTGCGCTACCGCAACCAGCGCGCCGCGGCGAGCGTCGGCCTCGACACCCTCAGCGACGAACAGTGGCTCGACCATTTCGGCCGCTTCGTGCCGATCCCCGGCTCGCTCGAGGCACCGCTGGCGCTGCGCTATCACGGCCACCAGTTCCAGGCCTACAATCCCGATCTCGGCGACGGCCGCGGCTTCCTCTTCGCGCAGCTCGAGGACGAGCATGGCCGGCTGCTCGACCTCGGTACCAAGGGCAGCGGCCGCACGCCGTGGTCGCGCATGGGCGACGGCCGGCTGACCCTCAAGGGCGGCGTGCGTGAGGTGCTGGCGACCGCCATGCTCGAAGCGCTCGGCGTCGACACCTCCAAGAGCCTCAGCCTCATCGAGACCGGCGAGGAGCTCGAGCGGCACGACGAGCCCTCGCCCACCCGCGGCAGCGTGCTGGTGCGGCTGAACCACAGCCATGTGCGCATCGGCACCTTCCAGCGCCTGAGCTATCTCGGCGACACCGACAATCTCGGCCGGCTGCTCGACTACGCGCTCGCCACTTACCTGCCCGGTACGGCGCCACCGGGCGACAATGCCCGGGCGGAAAAGTTCATGGCCGAAGTGGCGCGCCGCGTCGCCGTCACCGGCGCCGACTGGATCGCCGCCGGGTTCGTCCACGGTGTGCTCAACTCCGACAACATCAACATCACCGGCGAGAGTTTCGACTACGGGCCGTGGCGCTTCGTGCCGGCCTACGATCCGGCCTTCACTGCCGCCTACTTCGACGAGCACGGCCTTTATGCCTTCGGCCGCCAGCCCGATGCGCTGGCCTGGAACCTGACGCGCCTCGCCGAAGTGCTGCTGCCGCTCGGCGAGCACGCCGGCATCGAGGCGGCGCTCAACGGCTTCTGGCCGGCCTTCCAGCGCGCCACCTGGAACGCCGCTTTACGCCGGCTTGCGCTGCTCTCGCGCGGCGACGAGCAGGACTCCGAGCTGGTGGTGAAGATTTTCGCCTTCCTCAGCCAATCGAAGATCGGCTACGAGCAGTTCTGGTTCGACTGGCGCGGCGGCATGGCGAGCGCCTCACGCGCTTCGGCGAGCCCCGCTGCCGCGGCCTACGGGACCGGGGCTTTCGCGCCGGTGCGCGAGGCGCTTCTGGCCTACCACACCGCGCCCTGGGTCAACCTCGAGCATCCCTATTTCGAGCGCGCCACGCCACGCACCATGCTGATCGACGAGATGGAGGCGGTGTGGACGCCCATCGCCGACGCCGACGACTGGAGCGCATTCCATGCCGCGCTGGGCGAGATCGAGCAGATGCGGCAGGCCTATGCGGGCGATCCGAAATCCTCGGCCCGCCCCGGCACCAGCTCGTAGAACCGCCGGAGCCGCGGATGCACCGCCGCGGCCAGCGCCACGCAGCGCTCGAACGGCACCAACCCCTTGAGCCAGGCGGTATGGGCCGCGCGCAGCTCGACGAAGGCCGGGCTCTGCGCCAGCGCCGCGTCGCCCACCAGGATATGGATCGGCAGCCGCTGGCTCTTGCCCTTGAGCTGCACGCTGCCCGCCTCGAGCCAGGCAAGCCCGGGCACCGCGTTGCGCGTCGTCTCGGCCGCGACGATGTCGAAGCCGATGATCTTGCTCTCGCCTTCGACCCGCGAGGCGACATTGACGCTGTCGCCGATCGCCGAATAGTCGAAGCGGCTCTCGAGCCCCATATTGCCCACCAGCGCCTCGCCGGTGGAGAGTCCCATGCCGATGGCGATGCCGGAAAGCCGGCCGTCCTGGTTGAGATTGTCGAGCGTGGCGCGCATGGCGAGCGCCGCCTCGCAGGCCCGGCGCGCGTGATCGGCGACGTCGATCGGCGCGTTCCAGAACGCCATGATGGAATCGCCGATGAACTTGTCGATGGTGCCCGAGCGGCTGACGATCTCCTGCCCCAGCGCGCCGAACAGCCGGTTGAGCATGCCCAGCGTCTCCTCCGGCGCATGCGCTTCGGTGAAGCTGGTGAAGCCGCGCATGTCGGCAAACATCACGGTGATCTCGCGCGCCTCGCCGCCGAGCTTCAGCGTCGCGGCGCTTTTCTCGATGCGGCTCAGCAGCTCCGGCGCCACGTAGTAGCCGAAGGCGCGGCGGAGCTGCCGGCGGTCGCGCTCGGTCAGCGCGAACTGGAAGTAGACCATGACTCCATAGACGATGAGTGCCCCGACCGCCGGGAACGTCGCATCGAGCTGCCAGCCCTTGTAGGCAAAGCCGGCAAAGGCCGCGCCGACCATCGCCGCGATCAGCAGGACGGCGAGGATCAGGCCGGCGATCGGCCCGAGCCGCAGCACCACCAGCACCAGCAGCACCGCGGCGACGATGAACACGAGGATCTCGAGCCCCTGCACCCAGTCGGCGCGAGTCAGGAATTTCTGCGCGGCCATCTGGTCGATCACCTCGGCGTGGATGCGCACGCCGGCCAGGTTCGGCACCAGCGGCGTCGAGTGGATGTCGAGCAGGCCTGCCGCCGACGTGCCGATGAGCACGATGCGGCCGGCGATCTGGCCGCGGAGGTCGGCGTAGCCGTCGCCGAGCAGCGCCGCGGCCGAGATGATCTCCCGCGGGTCAGGCAGCTTGTCGTAGAGCACGAGGCTGCCGTCGGGCGTCGTCGGCACGCTGAGCCCGCCGATCCTGAGGCTCTCGAGCGTGCCGTCGCCGCGGGTATCGCCGAGCGCGACGATGGTCTTTTCCCCAAGCGCCAGCCGCAGCGCTTCGATCGACAGGCCCGGATAAAAGCGCCCGTTCTCGGTCCACAGCAGCGGCACCTCGCGCACCACACCCGCCGAATCCCCGGCATCGAGGCTGAGGCTGCCGAGGCCCGAGGCGGCGTCCGCGAGCTGTTTCAGCGGCGCCACCGCGCCATGGATCGGCGGCAGGCTCGGCGTCGGATCGGTGCCCGAGACCGCCGTGCCCCCTTTGGGGTCGATGCCGAGCGGCGGCGCGTTCGGCGCCAGCGAGAAGCCGAGCACCGCATTGCCCTTGAACAGCGCGCCCGCAAAGGCCGTGTCGTTGTCCGGCGACATGCGGTCGGGCTCGGGGAACAGCACGTCGAAGCCGACGACCGCGGCCCCCAATTCGGTGAGTCGGTCGGTCAGCGTCGCCAGCAGCGTGCGCGGCCAGGGCCACTGCCCGTACGTCGCCAGCGACGCCTCGTCGATATCGACGACCCGCACCGGGCTTTGATCGGCCGGCCGCGGCAGCAGCCGCTGCTCGAAATCGAAGCCGATGTCGCGGATGGCGGTAACCGGCAGCGGATCGGCGAGCCTGAGCAGCGCCAGGAGCGCCACCAGCACCAGACCCGCGAGAACCGCCCATAGCCTGCGACCGAGCATG
>DATMTK010000073.1:0-13947 GCA_035564755.1 Devosia sp.
CTTGTCCATCAACTCGAGACGCTGCTCGAAGATGACCTTGCGCTGGTCATTCATCACGTCGTCGTATTTGAGGATGTTCTTGCGGATGTCGAAGTTGCGCGCTTCGACGCGGCCCTGGGCACGCTCGATGGCCTTGGTCACCCACGGATGGGTGATCGACTCGCCTTCTTCGAGGCCGAGCTTGCCGAGCATGGAGTCCATGCTCTCGACCGGGAAGATGCGCATCAAATCGTCCTGCAGCGACAGGTAGAACTTGGAATGCCCCGGGTCGCCCTGGCGGCCTGACCGGCCGCGAAGCTGGTTGTCGATGCGGCGGCTCTCGTGTCGCTCGGTGCCGATCACCATCAGGCCGCCGGCATCGAGTGCCTTCTGCTTGTCGCGGGCGATCTGCTCCTTGATGCGGGCGATCTTGGACTTGCGTTCTTCGCCCTCGAGGCCCTCAGCCTCTTTCTCGACACGCATCTCGAGATTGCCGCCGAGCTGGATATCGGTGCCGCGGCCGGCCATGTTGGTGGCGATGGTCACCGCGCCCGGAACGCCGGCGTCGGCGATGATGTGGGCTTCCTGCTCGTGATAGCGGGCGTTCAGCACCTGCAGGTCGCTGATGCCCTTCTTGGTGCGCAGCAGGTCGGCCAGCATCTCGGACTTTTCGATCGAGGTGGTGCCGACCAGCACCGGCTGGCCGCGCGACTTGCAGTCGGCGATCAGCGTGGCGATTTCCTCGAACTTTTCGTCGGCGGTCCGGAAGATCGCGTCGTCGTCGTCGATGCGCTGGATCGGCACGTTGGTCGGGACGGTGATGACGTTGAGGTTGTAGATGTTGGCGAACTCTTCGGCCTCGGTTGCCGCCGTACCGGTCATGCCGGCGAGCTTCTTGTAGAGGCGGAAATAGTTCTGGAAGGTGATGGAGGCGAGCGTCTGGTTTTCGGGCTGGATCTTGACGTGTTCCTTGGCCTCGAGCGCCTGGTGCAGGCCTTCCGAATAGCGGCGGCCCGGCATCATGCGGCCGGTGAACTCGTCGATGATCACCACTTCGTCGTTGCGGACGATGTAGTCCTTGTCCTTGTTGAACATCTTGTGCGCGCGCAGCGCCGAATTGGCGTGGTGCACGAGGTTGACGTTCTCGAGGTCGTAGAGGCTTTCGCCCTTCAGCAGGCCGGCGTCGCGGAACAGCCCTTCGAGCTTTTCGGTGCCGCTTTCGGTGAAGGTCACCGAGCGCTGCTTCTCGTCGTGGTCGAAGTCGCCTTCGCCGATCTGCTTCATGATCTCGTCGACGGCGACATACTGGTCGGAGCGGTCCTCGGTCGGGCCGGAAATGATCAGCGGCGTGCGCGCTTCGTCGATCAGGATCGAGTCCACCTCGTCGACGATGGCGTAGGCATGACCACGCTGCACCATCTGCTCGCGCGAATACTTCATGTTGTCGCGCAGATAGTCGAAGCCGTATTCGTTGTTGGTGCCGTAGGTCACGTCGCAGGCATAGGAGGCCTTGCGCTCGGTGTCGTCGAGGCCGTGGACGATAATGCCGACGGTGAGCCCGAGGAATTTGTAGATCTGCCCCATCCACTCGCTGTCGCGCTTGGCGAGGTAATCGTTGACGGTCACCACGTGCACGCCCTCGCCGGTCAGGGCGTTGAGATAGACAGGCAGGGTCGCGACCAGGGTCTTGCCTTCACCGGTCCGCATCTCGGCGATGGATTTGTCGTTGAGCACCATGCCGCCGACGAGCTGCACGTCGAAGTGGCGCATGCCGAGCGTACGCTTGGACGCCTCGCGCACCACGGCGAAAGCGGGCACCAGGAGATCGTCGAGGGACTCGCCGGCCTTGAGCGCGGCCTTGAACTCTTCGGTCTTGGCGCGCAGCTCCGCATCGCTCAGCTTCGCCATCGCCGGTTCCAGCGCATTGATGGCGTCGACCTTCGGCTGGTAGCGTTTCACCTGCCGGTCATTGGCAGAGCCGAAAATCGCCTTGGCGATACTGGCGAGAACCATGAAGCGTTCCTTGTCTTGATGGCGCCGCAATTGGAGGGCGCCGGGCGGTGTCGGCTGGGCCTGTCGGAGGGCTCAAAACCGCCGGTTTTCGGGCGTTTACAAGCGTTGCGGGTATGTAAGAGCGGGGGCCAGTATTGTCAACGGAACGAAACTGGGCCAAACCACCGGCCGCGCGCCGCGAGGGCGAGGCGCCTTACGGAGCAAATCTCATCCCATGACGTCCCACATCTCGCCGGCGCGACTGCCCGGCTTCCTCAAATTCATCGTGCTCGCCCTGGTGGCGCTGACGCTCGCTGCGCTGCCATTCAGCGTGAACGCGCAGGACACCTCGTCGTCCGCTCCGGCCGCCGCGTCATCGGCTGAACCGGCGGTGCCACCCGCGCCCTCGCCGAACACGGTCGTCGCCACGGTCGGCGGCCAGCAGATCACCGAGGCTGACCTCGCCTTCGCCGCCGAAGACCTCGGCCAGGACCTGCAGCAGATCCCGCAGGACCAGATCCGTGCCGTGCTGCTCACCCAGATGATCGACCTCAAGCTCATGGCCGAGGCCGGCCATGCGGCCAATCTCGAGCAGTCGGACCTCTACAAGGAGCGTCTCAGCTACCTGCAGGACCGGGCGCTGCGCCGCGCCTTTACCAAGCAGGCGGTGAGCGATGCCATCACCAGCGACGCGATCAAGGCCGAGTACGACAAGCAAATCGCGGCCATGCCGAGCGTGGACGAAGTCCATGCGCGTCACATTCTGGTGAGCACCGAGGACGACGCCAAGGCGATCAAGGCGCAGCTCGATGGCGGTGCCGACTTCGCCACCCTCGCCAAGCAGAAGTCGATCGAACCGGGCGCCAAGGATTCCGGCGGCGACCTCGGCTATTTCACCCAGGACAAGATGGTGAAGCCGTTTGCCGATGCGGCCTTCGCGCTCAAGGTCGGGCAGATTTCCGATCCGATCCAGACGCAGTTCGGCTGGCACATCATCCAGGTGCTCGACCGCCGTCCGGCCGCCAAGCCGACCCTGCAGGACATGACCCAGCAGATCGGCCAGGCCCTCTACGTGGCCAAGTATCGCGCGCTGTTCGACGATCTGCGCTCGAAGGCGACGATCGACATCCCCGACGCGCAGCTCAAGGCGCAGGTCGATGCCCAGCTCGCACCGCAGCAGCCGCCGGCGCAGCCCGATCAGGCGGCACCGTCCTCGGCGCCGGCGCAGTAAGACTGACAGGCCGACATTGGCGGAAGGCCGGGAGCGATCCCGGCCTTTTGCTTTTCGGGCTCTCTTGAAGCCGTCATCAACATCGGGCATCACGGGCCAAACTCCAGAGGCATCGACATGGCCCATCCGGTTTCTCCCCTCGCGCCCAAGACCTACCCCGAGCTGCCGCAGATCGCCGGCGTGCGCTTCGCCACCGCCGAGGCGGGGATCAAGTACAAGGGCCGCACCGACGTCCTGCTCGCGGCGTTTGACGAGGGCACGACCGTGGCCGGCGTCTTCACCTCGTCCAAATGCCCGTCCGCGCCGGTCGACTGGTGCCGGCAGAGCCTCAAGGGCGGCGTGGCGCGCGGCCTGCTGGTCAACTCCGGCAATGCCAACGCCTTCACGGGCATGAAGGGCAGGCACACGGTCGAGGTCTCGGCCGATCTCGCCGCCAGGGCGCTCGGCGTGAACGCCGGCGAAGTGTTCCTCGCCTCGACCGGCGTTATCGGGGAGCCGCTCGATCCGCAGAAGTTCGACGCGGTGACCCGCGAGATGGCCGGCCGGCTTGGCTCGGGGCCGTGGATGGATGCCGCCCGGGCGATCATGACCACCGACACCTACCCCAAGCTGGCGACCGCCACAGTCGAGTTCGACGGCGTCACGGTGTCGATCGCCGGCATCGCCAAGGGTTCGGGCATGATCGCCCCGGCGATGGCGACGATGCTGAGCTTCGTGTTCACCGACGCACCGATTTCGAGCGGCGTTCTACAAGGATTGCTGCAGCCGCTGATCGACGAGAGCTTCAATGCGGTGACCGTCGACAGCGACACCTCGACCTCCGACACCTGCCTGGTCTTTGCCACAGGGCGGGCGCCGATCGATGCCATCAACTCGCCCGCCGATCCGCGTGCACACGCCTTCGCCGAAGCGCTGGGCGACGTGCTCCACGATCTGGCCATGCTGGTGGTGCGTGACGGCGAGGGCGCAACCAAGCTCGTCACCGTCAACGTCGAGGGCGCGAGCTCGGACGAGAGCGCTTTCCGCATCGCGAAATCGATCGCGGACTCGCCGCTGGTCAAGACCGCCATCGCCGGCGAGGACGCCAATTGGGGCCGCGTGGTGATGGCCGTGGGCAAGGCCGGCGAGCCGGCCGACCGCGACCGCCTGCGCATCGCCTTCGGCGACATCGTCGTGGCCGAACACGGCGAGCGCGCCCCGCACTATGACGAGGCGAAGGCCTCGGCCTACATGAAGAACCAGGAGCTCGAGCTCAGCGTCGGGATCGGTCTCGGCAGCGGCCGCGCCACCGTCTACACCTGCGATCTCACCCACGGCTACATCGACATCAACGGCAGCTACCGGAGCTGACGCGTGCCGCTTCCCACTGCGCTGCAGATCGAGACCGCGGCGCTCACCGCGTGGCCAGGGCTGTTCAGCGCCAATGACGGCCATTGGGTGTGGCGCGCGGCGCGGGGCTACAGCAACCGCGCCAACTCCATCCAGTGCCTCGATCCCGGCGACGGCGCCGACGCGGCCGTCCGGCTCGGCCGGCTGACCGATCTCTTTACGCGCCACGGCCTGTCGCCGGTGTTCAAGGTGACGCCGCTGACGGCGCCGGGGGCGCTCGCCGCGATCGATGCGGTCGACTGGTCGCCGTTCGGGCACAGCCATGTGCTGTGCATGCAGATGCGTGCGAATACCGCCGAGCCGCGACACCACACGGCGCTGTTCGACCCGCGCGATCCGCAGTGGCACTGCGTACAGGCGGAGCTGAGTGGCTACGGCGACTACGATGCGGAGTCGGTGCGCCTCATCCTCGAGCGGGTGCCGTGCGATCAGCGGGGCGTGCTCGCCTATGATGCGAACGGCGTTCCGGCGGCCGCGGTGCTGGTCGCCGTCGCCAATGGCATTTCGATCTACGGCAATGTCGTGACGCGCGCGAGCCACCGCGGGCAGGGCTTCGGCCGCGCCGGCATGAACGCTGCCATCGCCTGGGCCCGCGACGCCGGCGCGCTTGCCGCGGGTATCCAGGTGGCGGCGGGAAACACGCCGGCGATCAAGCTCTACAGCTCGCTCGGCTTCGCCCATGCGTATGATTACCACTATCGCAAACCGCAGCCGGCAAAGTGAGCGCACACTCGATCCTTCTGGTCGTCGCCTGTGCGCTGGTCGATGCCGACCGGCGCGTGCTGATTGCGCAGCGGCCGCCTGGTAAGCAATTGGCCGGCCTGTGGGAATTTCCCGGCGGCAAGCTCGAGCCGGGGGAGACGCCGGAAGAAGCGCTGATCCGCGAGCTCGAGGAAGAGCTTGGGATTTCGACCAGAACGGCGTGCCTCGCGCCGTTAACCTTTGCCTCCCATTCTTACGAAAGCTTTCACCTTCTGATGCCACTTTTCGTCTGCCGAAAGTGGCAGGGAACGCCCACCGCGCGCGAGCATGCCGCCCTCAAATGGGTCCGGCCGCACGCCCTCAGGGAGTATCCGATGCCGCCGGCGGACGAGCCGCTGATCGCACCGCTCTGCGATCTGCTGTGAGGGAGGCCCGGATGTCGCTGGTCGAACGATTTCTGCGCAACGAAAGCGGCGCGACCGCTATCGAATACGGACTCATCGCCGCGCTGATGGCGGTGGCCTGCATCGCCGCCTTCATGGCCTTCGGCAGTTCGCTTCAAGGTCTGTTCCAGCGCGTCAGCGACAAGGCCGGCAACGCCATGGCGAGCGCCGGAAGCTAATTCTTCTGCCCCAGCACTTTCGTCAGGCTGATCTCGGCGCTGCCGGGCTTCAGCGGCTTCTGCTGGCTTTCATGCGGGGCCCAGCCGCTCATCCAGATGATCTCGAGCGTCGCCCGGACGCGTCCGTCCGGGTCGCGGGCGAGCGCGGCGTAGGCCTCGTTCACCGCGCTCAACAGCCGGAGCGTCGCTGGTTTTTGCGGCCGGTCGGCGAGCGGGTTGGAGGCGCCGAGCGCTTTGAGCTCGCGCATCAGCCCGAGCGCGTTGTCATAGCGCACGGTGTGGGTTTCGACGTCGCTCACCGGCAACGCCAGCCCGGCCCGCTGCAAGAGACCCGCCGCCTCGCTCAGCGGGATGAACGGCGCGACGCGCAGGTAGGCGCCGCCGCCGACTTCGGCGTCCGCCGCGAGGAACGCCTCGCGCAGCTCGGTGAGGCTCTCGCCACCGATCGCGGCGGCGATGAACAGGCCGTCGCCGCGCAGATGCGCCCGAGCCCGCGCCAAAAACCCCGGCACGTCGTCGACGACGTCGAGATCGAACAGCGAGACGATGAGGTCGTAATTCCGCTCCGGCAGATCGAGCGCCTCGGGGTCCACCATCGGCACGCCCGGCACGTCGAGCACGCTCGAAACGCGGGCGAAGCGGAACGGCCCGTTGGCGCTATGGCCTGCGGTCGGCAGCCCCGAGGCGTCGGGCGCCATGATCAGGGCCCGCTCGAAATCGCGCGTCACGGTGCCGAGCCGCTCATCGAGATCGGCGAGCACCAGCCGCATGACGAAGTCGTCGCGCGCCGCCGGCCGGCGCTGCAGGTGGCGGGCAATCAGCGCACGGTCGAAGACCTTTGGCGGCATCTGGATGGGAGGCATTGGCGGCGCCGCTCGGTGATGGCAGGATGGCCTTATGGGCACCGCAGCCGGGCTTGTCAAAAGCGAGGCGTTGCGCCCGCTCAGGTGGCTGGGCGGCGTGCTGCTCGATACGCTCTATCCGCCGGCGTGCCTGAGCTGCGACGCGCCGGTCGGCTCGGCCGATGCGCTCTGCTCCGATTGCTTCAGGGCGCTGAGGCCGATCACCGATCCGATGTGTCCCGTGCTCGGCATTCCGTTCGAGGTGTCGCTCGGGCCTGGCGTGCTCTCGGCCGAAGCGATCGCCGATCCGCCGCCCTACGATCGCTCGCGCTCCGCGGTCATCTATAACGCGGCGGCGCTGGCGCTCGTCGGCAAGCTCAAATATGGCGACCGGCCGGAGCTTGCCCGCTTCTGCGCCCGGCTGATGGTCCAGGCGGGGCACGAGCTGCTGCTCGGCGACGCCGTCCTCGTGCCGGTGCCGCTGCACCGGACCCGGCAGTTCGCGCGCCGCTACAACCAGTCGGCCGAGCTGGCGCGGGCGCTCGCCGCGCTGACCGGGCTCGAGGTCGATACCGGCCTCGTCCGCCGCCGGAAAGCCACGCGGCAGCAGGTCGGTCTTTCGGGCGACGCGCGCCGCCGCAATGTCGCCGGCGCATTCGAGCCATTCCCCGGGACGAGTTCACGGCTCAAGGGCCGCCGTGCCATCATCGTCGACGACGTCATCACCACGGGCGCGACCGTTGCCGCGGTCACGCGGGCGCTCAAGGCCGGTGGCGCGACGGGCATCGACGTGTTGAGTTTTGCCCGGGTCGTGATCGGGAGAGACTGATGGGCGATCTTCGCATCAACCGGCCGCGCTTCCGGCGCATGGTCTCGCAGCGGCCGCGCGAAATTTCGGCGGGCGACATTCCCGGCCTCGGCCACAATGGCGGGCCGCCGCTCGACCATGTCCCCGAATGGGGCGCCGGCGGGATCGGCAACTACTTCGTCTGGCGCGCCAGGAGCGAGGCCGCCTTCAAGTCGATCCCGGTCGAGACCGCGATCCGCCGGGCGAAGAAGGCGGAATCCCTGGGCCTCACCTTTCGCGAATACCAGCTCGAAATCCTCGAGCGCGGCCGGTTCCTCCAGGCCGAGGACAGTGTGCGGATCGCCGAGATCATCGCCAGGCGGACAAGGCGCTGAGGCACGTGCCCGCCGTTGTCAGGACGACGGCAATGCCCATATACAGGGGAACCAACTTGGTTTCCGGCTATGTCCAAAGTTCAGATCTACACCACCAACTGGTGCCCCTACTGCAACGCCGCCAAGTCGCTGCTCCACGACAAGGGCGTCTCCTATGAAGAGATCGACGTCACCGATCCGAGCCTGCGCGACGCGATGATCCAGCGCGCGCATGGCCGGCGGACGGTGCCGCAGATCTTCATCGGCGAGACCCATGTCGGCGGCTACGACGATATGGCGGCGCTGGAGCGGCGCGGCCAGCTCGATCCGCTGCTCGCGTAACCCATCGTGGTGCGTGTCGCGGCATTGCAGATGAATTCGGGCACCGAGCCCGAGGCCAATCTGGATGCGCTCGAAACACTCGCGCAAGAGGCGGCGTCGCAAGGCGCCGCCTATGCTTTATCTCCTGAAGTGACCGTCGTCTTCGCGGAGAACCGCGAAGGTCTCGCAGCCGTCGCCGGTCCGTGGGAGAACAACGCCGCCATCGGCCGCTGCCGCGGCATCGCGCGCGACACCGGCCTGACCCTGCACCTCGGCTCGCTGGCGGTGGCGCTGCCCGACGGGCGCTTCGCCAATCGCTCGGTGGTGTTTGCTCCGGACGGCGAGATCGCGGCGACCTACGACAAGATCCATCTGTTCGACGCCACGCTCCCCGGCCTCAGGCAATACCGCGAGAGCGATACCTATGCCGCCGGCGACGAGGCCGTGGTGACCGGGGCCGCCGGTCTCAGGCTCGGCCTCACCATCTGTTACGACGTCCGCTTTCCGGCCCTGCACCGGACGCTGGCGGAAGCCGGAGCGGACCTCATCGCGGTGCCCGCCGCGTTCACCGTTCCGACGGGCGAGGCGCACTGGGAGGTGCTATTGCGGGCCCGCGCCATCGAAACCGGCTGCTATGTGATCGCGGCGGCACAGGCGGGGCACCACCAGAACGGCCGCTCCACCTGGGGCCACTCGATGATCATCGATCCCTGGGGCAAGATCCTCGGCCAGCTCGACGGCCAGACCCCCGGCGTACTGGTCGCCGACATCGACCCGAACGCTGTGGCCGAAGCGCGCGGCCGGGTGCCGGCGCTTGCGAATGCGCGCACATTTTCGTTATCCGTTAACCCTACGGGCGCAAGCTGAGCGCTGAGAGGTTGCACGCGTGATCCACTACTCCCTGGTCTGTGACAAGTCCCACAAGTTCGACGGCTGGTTCGCCAACGCGGCCGCCTACGACGGCCAGAAGGCCCGCGGCCTCGTCACCTGCCCGATCTGCACCACCACCTCGGTCGACAAGGCGCTCATGTCGCCGGCGGTCAGCCGGGCCGGCAGCGAGAAGGTGTCGCTGTCGATCGGCCACCCGCAGCACCAGCAGTTGCGCGAAGCCATGCTCGCCCTGCGCAACAAGGTGACCAGCGAGGCCGACTATGTCGGCGACAAGTTCGCCGAGGAAGCCCGCAAGATCCATTTCAAGGAAGTCGACGCGCGCGGCATCTACGGCGAAGCGACCAAGGAAGAGGTCGCGGCGCTGATCGAAGACGGCGTCGATTTCATGCCGCTCCCGACGGTCAAGGAAGAGCACAACTAGCTCCCCACTCTGCGTGCCTTGAACTTACGCGCGGTTCTATCGTTAAGTGGCGATAGATATCCGCGGAGTTTTGCCATGCCCACACCCGATGCCACCCGTTCGGGAACATTCGCCATTGGCGGCGACATGAATGTCCACCGCCTCGGCTTCGGCGCCATGCGCGTCACCGGCGAGGGCATCTGGGGGCCGCCGAAGGATCCGGAGGAGAGCAAGCGCACCCTGCGCCGCGTGCCGGAGCTCGGCATCGACTTCATCGACACGGCTGACAGCTACGGGCCATACATCTCCGAAGAGTTGATCGCTGAAACGCTCGCGCCCTATGCGAAGGTGCATATCGCGACCAAGGGCGGCCTGGTCCGCAGCGGCCCCAACAAATGGACCCCGGTCGGCAAGCCCGAATACCTGGAGCAGGAGGTGCATATGAGCCTCCGCCGCCTCAGGGTCGAGCGCATCGATTTATGGCAGCTGCATCGCCCCGATCCGACGATCCCGCTCGATGAGCAGTTCGGGGCGATCGCCGGCTTCCGCAAGGCGGGCCTCATCCGCCACGCCGGCCTCAGCAACGTCACGGTCGAGCAGATCAGGCAGGCGCAGAAGCACTTTCCGGTTGCGACGGTGCAGAACAAATACTCGATGTCGGACGCCACGAGCGAAGCCGTGCTCGACTATTGCGAGGGCCAGAAGATCGGCTTCATTCCGTGGCGGCCGATCGACGGCGGCGATGCGACGCTCGACAGGCCCGAGTTCAAGGCGCTGCTCAAAAAGCACGGCGCCACGGCGAACCAGCTCGTCCTCGCCTGGCTGCTGAAGCGCTCCCCGGTGATGCTGCCGATCCCCGGCACCTCCAAGGTCAAGCACCTCGAGGAGAACACCGCGGCCGCGTCGATCGCGCTCAGCGACGAGGACTTTGCGACGCTGCAGGGGCTGCGCTAGCGCCGCGCAGCCGCGCCACCGTCTCGGCATCGGCCGGCAGGAAGATTTCGATCGCCAGCTCGCTCAGCGTCACGTCGAGCGGCGAGCCGAACAGCAGCGTGGCCGAGAGGAACGACATTCTACCGGATGGACCGTTGACGATCAGCGGCACCGCCAGCGCCCCCGGATTGGGGGCGGCCGGCGGCGGGGCCGGGTAGCCGCGCAGCTCCTCCATCAGTTCGAGCAGCGCCGGATCGGCGCTTGCCTCGAACTGCTGGCGCAGCCGGTGCAGCAGGTGCGCCTTCCACTCGGCGAGGTTCTCGATCCAGGGCGCCGCGCCCTCCGGATGGAGGCTCACCCGCAGCACGTTGATCGGCGGCTCGAGCAGGTGCGGCGCGACGCCTCGGAGCAGCGCCGCACCCCCCGCATTGGCCGTCACCAGGTGCCAGTGGCGATCGACCGCCAGCGCCGGGAACGGCTCGTGCGCCTTGAGCAGCGCCTCGATCGCGGCGCGCGCCTGGCTGAGGCTTTGGTCATCGAGCGGCCGGTCGGCGAAGATCGGCGCATAGCCGGCGCTCAGCAGCATGGCGTTGCGCTCGCGCAGCGGCACCTCGAGCTCGGCGGCAAGCCTGAGGATCATGTCGCGGCTCGGCTGGGCGCGGCCGGTTTCGACAAAGCTCAGATGCCGGGTCGAGATCTCGGCGTCGAGCGCGAGGTCGAGCTGGCTGAGGCGGCGGCGCTGCCGCCAGTCGCGCAGCAGCTCGCCGATGGGCTGGGTCTGGGTCATGGGCGAACTCTTACGGCCCGGCCCGTGCCGACGCCATTACCTCGAGCGTAATCGACCGGCGTCGCCGCCGCCGCCATCGTGAGGCCAGCCTGATCGGCAGGCGATCAAACCTACGGAGACAGCAATGACCGATCCCAAGCACGTGGCCGAGCGCTACCTGGCCCTGTGGAACGAGCCCGATGCCGAGGTGCGCAAGGAGCTCCTGGCGCAGGACTGGGCCGAGGATGCCACCTACGTCGATCCGATGGCCGCCGGCCGCGGCACCGAGGAGATCGACGGCCTCATCGGCGGCATCAAGGCGCGGTTCCCGAGCTTCAGCTTCCGGCTCGTCGGCAAGCCCGACGGCTACGCCGAGCACGTCCGCTTCTCGTGGAGCCTCGGACCGGGCGATTTCGTCGACGCCCCGATCGAGGGCACCGACGTGCTGGTCGTCCGCGACGGCCGCATCCAGTCGGTCACCGGCTTCCTCGACCGCGTCCCGGCGATGTGAGGCTTACCTCGCCGGCCGTTCGGCCAGGACCATGTAGTTGATGCCCATGTCCGGGCTCTTGCGCCATTCGTCGGCGAGCGGGTGAAACACCACGCCCGTCTCGTCGACGATCCGCAGCCCGTTGCGGGTGATCAGCGCCTTGAGCTCGTCGGGCGTCAAAAAACGGTTCCAGTCGTGCGTGCCCCGCGGCAGCCAGCGCAGCACGTACTCAGCCCCGAACTTGGCCAGCGCCAGCGCCCGCAGCGTGCGGTTGAGCGTGGCCGAGAACAGCAGCCCGCCGGGCGCCACGAGGTCGGCGCAGCTCTTCATATAGAGCGGCACGTTGTCGACGTGCTCGACCACTTCCATGTTGAGCACGATGTCGAAGCGCTTGCCCTCGTCCAGCAGGACCTCGGCCGTGTCGTTGCGGTAGTCGATCTCGAGCCCCATGCTCTGGGCGTGCTGGCGCGCCACCGCGATATTGTCGCCCGCGGCGTCCACGCCGGTCACCGTCGCGCCCAGCCGGGTGAGAGGCTCGGTCAACAGGCCCCCGCCGCAGCCGATGTCGAGCACCGTAAGCCCGGTCAGCGGCTGCCGCTCGTTCTCGCTGCGCGAGAAATGCCGCAGGGCCCAGTCGCGGATATAGGCCAGCCGCACCGGGTTGAACCGGTGCAGCGGCTTCACGTCGCCTTCGGGGTCCCACCAGTCCGCCGCCATGGCGGCGAACTTGGCGATCTCAGCCGGATTTATGGTGGTTTCGGTCATTCTTGTAACTCCAGTGCCGTTGTGGCATGTCGCCCGCGAAATCGAAAGCGTTCCCCAGCGGTTGGCCGAACGGACGCCCTCCCGGCGACCGGTCGGACAGAGCAGAGAAAAGAGCGGTTGGCCGAACGGACGCCCTCCCGGCGACCGGTCGGACAGAGCAGAAAAGAAGACAACTTGGCCCGTATCGTGATGAAGTTTGGCGGCACGTCGGTCGCCAATATCGAGCGCATCCGGCAGGCGGCGCGGCACGTCAAGCGTGAGGTCGACGCCGGCAACGAGGTCACCGTGGTCGTCTCGGCCATGTCGGGCAAGACCAATGAGCTCGTTGCCTGGGTCAATGAATCGAGCAAGCTCCACGATGCGCGCGAATACGACGCGGTGGTCGCCTCGGGCGAGCAGGTTACGGCGGGCCTGACGGCGATCGTGCTCAGCGAGATGGGCATCCCGTCGCGCTCGTTCCAGGGCTGGCAGGTGCCGATCCATACCGACGACGCGCATGGCGCGGCGCGAATCGCCGAAATCATCCCCGACGAGCTCAACCGGCGCATGGGCGAGGGTGTCGTGCCGGTCGTCACCGGCTTTCAGGGCATCGTGCCGGCGACCGGCCGCATCACCACGCTGGGCCGCGGCGGCTCCGACACCTCGGCGGTGGCGATTGCGGCGGCGGTCGGCGCCGACCGCTGCGACATCTACACCGACGTCGACGGCGTCTACACCACCGACCCGCGCATCGACCCCAAGGCCAAGCGGCTCAACAAGATCGCCTTCGAGGAAATGCTCGAAATGGCGTCGCTCGGCGCCAAGGTGCTGATGATCCGCTCGGTCGAGATGGCGATGGCGCACAAGGTGCGGCTCGTCGTCCGCTCCACATTCGATGATCCGGAGGCACCGCAGGTCGCTCCGGACGGAACGCCCGGCGTGCCCGGCACGCTGGTTTGCGATGAGGATGAGATCATGGAAAAGCAGATCGTTTCGGGCGTCACGCTCGCCAAGGCCGAGGCCAAGATCACGCTGCGCGACGTCAAGGACAAGCCGGGGGTCGCGGCCGCCGTGTTCGGCGCGCTGGCCGACGAATCGATCGTCGTCGACATGATCGTCCAGAACATTTCCGACGACGGCTCGGTCACCGACATCACCTTCACCGTGCCCGACAGCGAGTACGACAAGTCGATCCGCGTGCTGGAAGCGGCCAAGGCCTCGGGCGAGATCGAATACCAGCGGGTCACCGGGTCGAAGGGCGGCGCCAAGGTCTCGGTGGTCGGCGTGGGCATGCGCAACCATGCCGGCGTCGCCGCCAGCATGTTCAAGGCGCTGGCCGACAAAGGCATCAACATCCAGTTGATCACCACCTCGGAAATCAAGACCTCGGTGCTG
This sequence comes from Devosia sp., assembly GCA_035564755.1. Classification (GTDB taxonomy): domain Bacteria; phylum Pseudomonadota; class Alphaproteobacteria; order Rhizobiales; family Devosiaceae; genus Devosia_A. Next base: position 13,859 of record DATMTK010000073.1, read on the forward strand.
ATCGACGACGAATATGCCGAGCTTGCGGTGCGGGCGCTCCATACGTATTACGGGTTGGACAAGCCGGCGGCCTGACGCGAACGCCCCGG
>DATMTK010000074.1:0-26079 GCA_035564755.1 Devosia sp.
ATCGCCAGTTTCAACGACATCTCGGTCGCACAGTTTCTCAATCCGCCGCTGACCACGATCCATCTGCCGGCTGAGGAGATCGGCGAGGGGGCGGTCGAACTGCTGCTCGAGCGCATGGCGGGCCGCGAGCTGGCCAAGCGCATCACGCTGGCGACCCGCATCATCTGGCGCGGGAGCACGCGGCAGCCGGATGCGTCTGAAACGCTGACATAAATATTTACTGAAAATATTGCGCGACGGCCGGGCGCCCGCTAACAATGACCGCACGAGGCAGGGAGGACCTGCGCCTCGACAGGGAGGACTACATGAAAAGCTTCGCCGGTTGGCGCAGCGCGCTCGGCATTGCCGTGGCGGGCATCAGCATCATCACCGCGTCCGCAGCCTTGGCCGCGACGACGGTCAACGTCTGGTGCTGGGACACGAACTTCAACGGCGCCGCCATGCGTGCGGCCGCTGCCGACTACAACAAGACCCACCCCGATGTGACCATCGCCATCAACGACAGCATGGCGCAGCAGGACATCCGCGATAAGCTGCAGACGCAGCTCCTCGCCAACAACACCGATGGCCTGCCCGACATCGTGCTGATCGAGGACGACGTCGCGCAGAAATACCTGCAGTCGTTCCCCGGTGCCTTCGTGCCGCTCGGCGACAGCATCGATATGTCCAAGTTCGCCCAGTACAAGGTCGCCCCCGCGACCCTGAACGGCAAGTCCTACTCGCTGCCCTTCGACTCCGGCGTCACCGGCTTCTTCTATCGCGCCGACTATCTCGCGGCGGCCGGCTACAAGGATGCCGACCTGCAGGGCATCGATTGGGACAAGTTCATCCAGATCGCCAAGGACGTGAAGGCCAAGACCGGCCACGACATGATCTCGTGGGATTCCACCGGCGACGGCATCATCCGCATCATGATGCAGTCGGCGGGCAAGTGGTACTTCAACGCCGACGGCTCGCTCAACATCCTCGACAACGCTCCCCTCAAGGCCGCGCTCGAGACCTACGCCAAGCTGATGCAGGCTGATGTCGTCAAGACGGTGTCCGGCTGGACCGACTACACCGGCGCCTTCACCTCGGGCCAGACGGTCGGCACCATCGACGGCGTCTGGATGACCGGCACTGTCAAGTCGCAGCCCGACCAGTCGGGCAAGTGGGGCGTTGCGCCCATTCCGAAGCTTGTGGGCGTGGATGGCGCGACCAACTACTCGAGCGAAGGCGGCTCGAGCTGGTACGTGCTGACCTCGGCCCCGGCCAAGGACGCCGCGATCGACTTCCTCAAGACCATCTGGGCCGGCGACAAGGACTTCTACCAGAAGATCCTCACCGGGCAGGGCGCCTTCAGCTCGTGGATGCCGGCCGTCGAGGGCGACGCCTACAAGTCGTCCGATCCGTTCTTCGGCAACCAGCCGGTCTGGAAGAACTTCTCGGATTGGCAGAGCAAGATCCCGGGCATCCAGTACGGCACCTTCACCGCCGAGGTGGATCAGGCTGTCCTCGCGCAGCTTCCCACCATCGCCAAGGGCGGTAGTGTCGACGATGCGCTGAAGGCCATCAACGACCAGGCCCAGCAGCAGATCCAGTAACCTTCCGGAGGCGCGGGCCAAAGCTCGCGCCTCCGTCCTCCCGGTGATCACGCACCACGCGGGGGCGCGATCGTCTTTCTCGCGTGGCCTCCGAAGCGGCGTGGAGTTAGGGTGGACCGCACGGCAGGCAAGCGAGGGGACCGGCCATGGCTCAGACACAGATAGAGGGCGCTGTCGCGCCGCGCTGGCGCTTTGGAGCGCCATCCCATTTGGGCCGCGGCGAACGGATCAGCGGCTGGCTCTTTATCGCCCCGGCGCTGATCCTGCTCGGCATCTTCATGATCTACCCGATCATCTGGTCGCTCTGGATGAGCGTCCAGGTCGGCAAGGGGATGAATTTCAGCTTCGGCGGCTGGACCAACATCATCCGGCTCACCAAGGACCCGGTGTTCCTAAGGGCGCTGACCAACACCTGCATCTTCTTCATCGTGCAGGTCCCGATCATGATCTTCCTGGCGCTGGTGTTCGCCAACGCCTTGAACGACAACACCCTGCGCTTCCGCAGCCTCTTCCGCACCGCGATCTTCCTGCCCTGCGTCACCTCGCTGATCGCCTACTCGACCCTGTTCAAGTCGATGTTCGCCACCGACGGCGTGGTCAACAAGGGTCTCCAGTTCCTGCACCTCATCTCCGATCCGATCCCGTGGCTGCAGGATCCGTTCTGGGCCAAGGTGCTGATCATCATCGCCATCACCTGGCGCTGGACGGGGTACAACATGGTGTTCTACCTGGCCGCGCTGCAGAACATCGACCGCTCGATCTACGAAGCGGCGCGCATCGATGGTGTGCCCGCCTGGGCCCGCTTCACCAACATCACCATTCCGATGCTGAAGCCGGTGATCCTGTTCACCACCGTGATCTCGACCATCGGCACGCTGCAGCTCTTCGACGAGGTGTACAACCTCACCGGCGGTACCGGCGGTCCGTCGGATTCGACGCTCACCATCGCGCTTTATATCTACAACCTGACGTTCAAGTTCATGCCGAGCTTTGGCTACTCGGCTACCGTTTCGTGGGTCATCGTCGTGATGGTCGGCATCCTCAGCGCGATCCAGTTCTTCATCGCCCGCGACCGCAGGCCGTCCGCATGAACCCGGCTGCTCTCGCCCGCCGCGGCATCGTCTATCTGCTGCTCAGCATCGCGGCGTTCCTGTCGGTCTTTCCGTTCTACTGGATGATCGTGGGCGCCACGAACAAATCGGCCGATATCGTCGTCGGCAAGCCGACACCCGGCCTCGACCTGTTCGCCAACATCGCGACCTTCTTCGCCACGGTCGACGTGCCGCGCGTCTTCTTCAACTCGACCCTCATCGCGGTGTTGGGCACGGTGCTGACGCTGGCGGTCTCCTCGCTCGCCGGCTACGGCTTCGAGATGTTCCGCTCGCGCTTCCGCGAGCACATCTTCGCCTTCATGCTGCTGCTGCTGTCGATCCCGTTCTCGGCGCTGATGGTGCCGCTGTTCGTGATGATCGCGTCGGCCCACATCATCAACACCTTCCTCGCGGTGATCCTGCCCTCGATCTCCTCGATCTTCATCATCTTCTACTTCCGCCAGGCGACCAAGGCGTTTCCGGCGGAGCTGCGCGATGCCGCCCGGGTCGACGGCCTCAAGGAATGGCAGATCTTCCTTTTCATCTACATGCCGGTGATGCGCTCGACCTACGCCGCCGCCACGATCATCGTGTTCCTTGCCAACTGGAACAACTACCTCTGGCCGCTGATCGTGCTGAGCACGCCGGAGAACAAGACCGTTACTCTCGTCGTCTCGGCCCTGACCTCGGCCTATACCCCCGACTACGGCATGATCCTGTTTGGCACCGTGCTCGCCACGCTGCCCACCCTCATCATCTTCTTCCTCCTCCAGCGGCAGTTCGTCGAAGGACTGACCGGTTCCGTGAAATAAGGTTTTACGACTATGCGTTCGGTGACGTCCTTCAATGATGGCTGGCTGTTCGAGGGTAACCAGGAGGTGTCGCTGCCGCACACCGCCGTCGAGCTGCCGTTCGCCTATTTCGACGAGCGCAGCTACCAGCGGCCGTTCACCTACAGCAAGACCTTCACCGCCGACCCCGCCTGGACCGGCAAGGACGTCACGCTCGTATTCGATGGTGCGATGGCCAACGCCCAGGTCACCATCAACGGCGAGGCCGCGGGTGGCCACGCCGACGGCTATACGCCCTTCGAAATCCGCCTCACCGGCCGTCTGAAGCCGGGTAGCAATGAGATCAAGGTCGTGATCGACGGCAGCGAGAACCCGGCTATTCCCCCGTTCGGCGGCCAGATCGACTATCTGACCTATGCCGGCATCTATCGCGACGTCTGGCTGCGCGTGACGGCGCCGGTCTCGATCGGCAGCGTCAAGATCGAGACCCCCGATCCGCTGGCCGAACGCAAATCGGTGCGCGCCCGGGTCGAGCTCCGCAATCCGGACCATGCTCCCGTTACCGGCACGCTCAACGCGAGCCTCCGCGATGCCGCCGGCAAGGCCGTCGCCGCCACCTCGATGGCCGCCGCCACCCACATGCAGGTGAGCTTCGAGAACCTCGCCGATATCGCGCTGTGGGACCTCGATGCGCCCAACCTCTACACCTTGGAGTTGGCCCTCGGCGACGACAGCCTCAGCACCAGCTTCGGCTTCCGCAAGGCCGAGTTCACGACCGAGGGGTTCAAGCTCAATGGCCGCCCGCTCAAGATTCGCGGCCTCAACCGCCACCAGTCGTTCCCGTACTCGGGCTACGCGCTCGGCCGCGCCGCGCAGGAGCAGGATGCGGAAATCCTCAAGCACCGGCTCCACGTCAATCTCGTCCGCACCTCGCACTACCCGCAGTCGCCATGGTTCCTCGACGCCTGCGACCGGCTCGGGCTTCTGGTGTTCGAGGAAATTCCCGGCTGGCAGCACATCGGCGACAAAGCCTGGCAGGCCGGGGCGATCGAGAATGTCCGCCGCATGATCACCCGCGACTGGAACCATCCCTCGATCGTCCTGTGGGGCGTGCGCATCAATGAATCGCAGGACAACCGCGACTTCTACCTCGAGACCAACCGGCTGGCACATGAACTGGATTCCACCCGGCAGACCGGCGGCGTCCGCTACATCACCGAGAGCGAGTTCCTCGAAGACGTCTACACCATGAACGACTTCATCCTCGGTAACGAGGAGCTCGGCGGCAATCGCCCGCGCACGCCGCTGCGGCCTATTCCCGAGACCACCGGGCTCGACAGGCCGGTGCCGTACATGATCACCGAGTTCGGCGGCCACATGTACCCCACCAAGAGCTACGACCAGGAGCAGCGGCAGGCCGAGCACGTCCGCCGCCACCTCGAGGTGCTCAACGCCGCCTATGGCGATCCCGGCATCTCGGGCGCCATCGGCTGGTGCGCCTTCGACTACAACACGCACAAGGACTTCGGCTCCGGCGACCGCATCTGCCATCATGGCGTCATGGACATGTTCCGCGAGCCGAAATTCGCCGGCTATGTCTACGCCAGCCAGTGCGAGCCCAAGGAGGAGGTCGTCCTCAAGCCGGTGACCTTCTGGGCGCGCGGTGAGCGTAACATCGGCGGCGTGCTGCCGTTGATCATCCTCACCAATTGCGACGAGGTGGAGCTGCGCTACGGCAACAATCCGCCCAAGCGCATCGCCCCCGACCGCGAGGCTTATCCGCATCTGCCGCATCCGCCGGTGATCGTCGATCGCCGTCATTTCACCGACGAGGAGCTGGGCCGCTGGGGCATGACCTGGGAGAACGGCGAGATCACCGGCTATGTGGGCGGCAAGCCGGCGGGAACGGTAAAGTTCGTCGCCGACCCGGTGCCGGCGAAACTCGAGGTCGTCGCCGACCGCACCGCCATCTCCGCTGCCGGCAAGGATACCACGCGCGTCATGATCCGCGCCCTCGACCAGGCCGGCAACAAGCTGCCCTTCCTGTTCGAGGCCGCCGAGATCGCCGTGAACGGGGCAGGGCGCCGGCTCGGCCCGGCGCAGGTGCCCCTGCGCGGCGGTGCCGCCGGCTTCTGGCTCGAATCCACCGGCGAGCCCGGTGCCGTCACGGTCACCGTGTCGAGCCCGCGCTTCGCGTCGACCACGATCACCGTGAACGCCCGATGAGGAACTGACCCATGGCCGGATTGAAGCTGCACGGCGTTCGCAAGTCCTTCGGGGCGGTGGAGGTCATCAAGGGCGTCGACCTCGACATCGACGACAAGGAGTTCGTCGTTTTCGTCGGCCCCTCCGGCTGCGGCAAGTCCACGCTGCTGCGCATGATCGCCGGCCTCGAATCCATCACCGCCGGCGGCCTCGACATCGGCGGCCAGCAGATGAACGACGTCGATCCGAGCAAGCGCGGCATCGCGATGGTGTTCCAGAGCTACGCACTCTATCCGCACATGTCGGTGCGCGAGAACATGGGCTTCGCGCTGCGCTTTGCCGGTGTGCCCAAGCCGGAGATCGCGAGGCAGGTCGATGAAGCCGCGCGCATCCTCGAGCTCGCGCCGCTCATGAACCGCCGGCCGCGGGAGCTGTCCGGCGGCCAGCGCCAGCGTGTCGCCATCGGTCGCGCCATCGTCCGGCACCCGCAGGTGTTTCTGTTTGACGAACCGCTCAGCAATCTCGATGCCGAGCTGCGTGTCCATATGCGCATCGAGCTCGCGCGCCTGCACAAGGAGCTCGCGACCACCATCATTTACGTGACGCACGACCAGGTCGAGGCGATGACCCTTGCCGACAAGATCGTGGTGCTGCGCGACGGTTCGGTGGCCCAGGTCGGCACGCCGCTCAAGCTCTACGATGACCCGGATAATCTGTTTGTCGCCGGCTTCATCGGCTCTCCGAAGATGAACTTCATGCAGGGCATCGTCGAAGGCTCGCAGATCCGCCTGCCGGACTTTGGCAACCAGACCATCCCGCTCGTCGCCGCCGCGCCCCCGGGCCCCGTCACCGTCGGTCTCCGTCCCGAGCATTTCCGCGCCGGCGGCGCCAGCAAGCTCGACGTCACCATCGAGATGATCGAGCACCTGGGCGCCGAGACCTATGCCTATGCCCGCGCCGGCAACAGCGACCTCCTGACCGTCGCGACGCAGAATGACCGGGCGTTGACCGCCGGCAGTCCACTGGCTGCCCGCTTCGACCCGGCCTCGGTGCTGCTGTTCGACGCTGAGGGCCGGCGCATCCGCTGAACAGCACGGGGTGGGGCTGACCCACATCTTCGGGCTCCTCCACCCGCCGGGGATGGCTCCATGGAGAATGCAATCGCCTTGATCCCGACCACGCCGGTTCTGCAGCCGGCAGTTGTAACCGGATGGTGACTTGTGCGCCGGTTTGCGCGAGGGTGAGACTCTATTGCGGAGGTGCGTGATGCCGGAGTCGAAGTTTGCCATTGTTGGGACGGGCGGGCGCCACCAGATGTACCGGCGGGCCATCACCGAGACCCATCCTGATGGTAACCGGCTCGTGGCGCTTTGCGACACCAACGAGAAGCGGCTGGCGCTCTCGGTGCGCGAGGCGCCGCCGCAACCCGGCAATGGCATCGCCACCTACGACGCGGTCGAGTTCGACCGCATGATCGCCGAACAGAAACCCGACACCGTCATCGTCACGGTGCCCGACTATCTTCATCACGAGTACATCGTGCGGGCGCTCAAGGCCGGCTGCAATGTCATGACTGAAAAGCCGATGACCATCGACCTTGGCAAGCTCAGGCAAGTGCTCGATGCACAGCGAGCGAGTGGCAAGAAGCTCACGGTTACCTTCAACTATCGCTACACGCCGGCGCGTACGCAGCTCAAGGACATCCTGATGTCCGGGACGATCGGCGAGATCGAGGCGGTCGATTTCACCTGGTACCTCGATCGCGTGCACGGCGCCGACTACTTCCGCCGCTGGCACCGTTACAAGGATCGCTCGGGCGGCCTGCTGGTGCACAAGGCCACCCATCATTTCGACCTCATGAACTGGTGGGTCGCCTCCACTCCGAAGACCGTTTCCGCCAACGGCAAGCGTGTCTTTTACACACCGCAGACCGCTGCCGACCTCGGGTTGCAGGACCACGGGCCACGCTGCCATGGCTGCCCGGTGTTCGACCGCTGCGACTACCATCTCGATCTCGAGGCGGACGAGGACCTGCGCGAGATGTACCTCGAGTCCGAGGCCGTCGATGGCTACTACCGGGACCGCTGCGTGTGGGCTGACGACATCACGATCGAAGACACTATGCAGGTGCAGGCGACCTACGCCAACGGCGTGTTCCTCAACTACACGCTCTGCGCCTATTCGCCGTGGGAAGGCCTCGAGATCACCTTCCATGGCAAGAAGGGCGAGCTCAGGCACAAGCACATCGAGGTCCATGGCGTGTTCGGCGGCCGGCGCGACAAGGCGGGTGTCGGCAACATGACCACCACGTTGCATCTGGCCGGCAAGCGTCCCGAGACCGTCGACGTCTGGGCCGGCACCGGCGACCATGGCGGCGCCGACCCGGTCATGCTCGGTTATCTGTTCGAGCCCTCCAGCATGCCCGCGGACAAATACGGCCGCGCCTCGACCCAGAAGGAAGGCGCCTGGTCCATCCTCACCGGCATCGCCGCCAACAAATCCATCGCCGGCGGCGGTCGCGTGGATGTGGACCAGATGCTGGCCGAGGCGGGCATCAGCCTCGAACGCTGAGCTCGTCGCTCATTCGATCGCCAGTCCATCCGGATCGAACACGTGGTAGCGGCTCGGATCGATGAAGGTGGGGATGGTTGCGCCGGCCTCGATATGCCGCTGCCCTTCGAGGGCGATGGTGAGCGGCTGCCCGCGCATCGTCGAGGCATAGATCATCGTGGTGTCGCCGAGTTGCTCGACCAGATCGACCTTGAGGTCGGCGAGCTTGACGCCCGAAGCTTCGGTGATGCCGATATGCTCCGGCCGGATGCCGAACAGCACCTTGTCGCCCACCTTGTGGCTGGGCAGCCGTTGCCGCAGCTGGAACTCGCTGCCGCTGACGTTGACCGTGGCACCGCCCTCGAGCGACTTCACCGTGCCTTCGACGAAGTTCATCTTTGGCGAGCCGAGAAAGCCGGCGACGAACTTGTTGCGGGGCCGGTTGTAGAGCTCGAGCGGCGGCCCGACCTGCTCGATATTGCCGGCCGAGAGCACCACGATCTTGTCGGCCATGGTCATCGCCTCGACCTGGTCGTGCGTGACATAGATCATGGTGTTGCCGAGGTCGCGGTGGAGCTTGGCGATCTCGACGCGCATCTGCACGCGTAGTTCCGCGTCGAGGTTGCTCAGCGGCTCGTCAAACAAAAAGATCCGCGGATCGCGCACGATGGCGCGGCCGATCGCGACACGCTGCCGCTGTCCGCCCGAGAGCTGCCGCGGCTTGCGCTTGAGCAGCGGCTCGATCTGCAGGATGCCCGCGGCCCGCTGCACCCGGGTCCGGATCTCCGCCTTCGGCATGCGCGCCGTTTCGAGCCCGAACGCCAGATTCTGGTACACCGACATGTGCGGATAGAGCGCGTAGCTCTGGAACACCATCGCAATGCCGCGCTTGGCCGCCGGAACTTCGTTCATCCGCTGCCCGTCGATCAGCAGCGTGCCGCCGCTGATCGGCTCGAGCCCCGCAATCATGCGCAGCAGCGTGGACTTGCCGCAGCCGGAAGGTCCGACGAACACCACGAACTCGCCCGGCTCGATGTCGAGATTCACACCGTGTACGACTTCGAGATCGCCATAGCGCTTGACGATCGATTGCAGGCTGATGCTCGCGGCGCTCATCAGATCTCCTCCGGCAGCCAGCTCGCATAGTTGCGATGTTCCGGCCCGATCGGGAACACGACCTCCTGGTGCGTGCGCGACGACGCGTAGAACGCCGTCACCATCTCCAGCGAGCGCCGCGAATCCGCGCTCGTGACGGGCAGGGGGCGCTTGCCGTCGAGCGCCTCGGCAAACCACGCCATCTGCGTGGTGAAGCGCGGCGGCACGTCTGACCAGTCCCGCAGCAGCGTCTCGATGCGCTCCTTCGTTGCGTCGTTGCGCGGCATCACCGTCCACTCCGCACCGCCCGGATTGTAGGGCGCGTGGTCGCTCTCGATCGTCACGTTCTCGAAGGCGAGCCGGATGCGGGTGATCTCGTCGGCCGAGCCCAGCGTCGCGGTGAACGAGCCGAGCGCACCCGACTCGAGCTCCACGCTCGCCGAGATGCAGTCCTCCACCTCGATCGGGTTCACGCGCGTTGCGACCCGCCCGTAGAGTGATTTCAGCGGTCCCATCAGGTAAACGAACATGTCGTGCGGATGGATCGCATGGCCCATCAGCACGCCGCCGAGCTCGGTCTTCCATTTGCCGCGCCACGGCACCGCGTAATACGCCGCCTCGCGCCGCCACAGCGTCTCCACCGAGCCGACATAGGGCTTGCCGGCGATGCCCGCGTCGATGATCGCCTTGGCCTTCTGGATGCCGTTGCCGAAGCGGTACTGGAAGATCGGCATCAGCTTGCCGCGCGCGCTCTTTTCCGCCGCGATGATCTCGTCGACCTCCTGGAGCGAACCGCACAGCGGCTTCTCGCAGATCACGTGCTTGCCCGCCGCGAGCGCCGCGAGGATCATCGGCTTGTGCAGCGAGGGTGGGGTGCAGATGTCGATGATCTCGACATCGTCCATCCTGAGCAGCTCGTCGAACTCCGCGACCCGCCGCGCAATGCCGAACTCGTCGCCCACCGCATTGCGCCGCGTCGGATCGATGTCGCAGATGGCGAGCACCTTGAACCGGTCGGCGTTGGGCACGTAGCCCTCGAGGATGTGGCTGCGCCCGATGCCGCCACCGACGACAGCGACTGTCCTGATCGTGCTCATTGTGCCCACACCGTTCCCTGTTCGGCCATTGCCTGCGCCGTGAGCGCGAGTTCCATCGCCTTGTAGCAGCGCGCCTGCGGCATCGCCGTCTCGGTGCGGTTGAGCACGTCGGCGATCAGCTGCCGGCCATAGGGCAGGTCGACGCCGGAGCAGTCGATGTAGTGCGTGCCCTTGCTGTCGACGAGGAACAGGTGGTTGGTCCCCGGCCGCCCGGCAATATCGATATATTTGCGCAGCTCGATATAGCCGTCGCTGCCGATAATGGTGAGCCGCCCGTCGCCCCAGGTCCCGAGCCCGGCCGGCGTGAACCAGTCGACCCGTACATAGCCGCTTGCGGTCGGCGCGCGCAGGTGCAGGTCGCCGACGTCCTGCAGCCCCGGATGCTCCGGGTGCGCCCGGTTCGCCACCGTCGCCGAGATCACCTCGGCGTCGTTGCTCTGCGTGAAGAACAGGAACTGCTCCACCTGGTGGCTCGCGATGTCGCAGAGGATGCCGCCATATTGCTTGCGGTCGAAGAAATAGGGCGCCCGCTTGTTGTTGTTGAGGGCATGGGGGCCGAGGCCGACCGTATTGACCACCCTGCCGATGGCGCCCTTGAGCACCAGCTCGCCGGCCTTCACCGTCGACTTCGTCTCGAAGTGCTCGGAGTAGCAGATCGAAAAGATCCGCTTGGTCTCCTGCTGCACGCGCCTGATCTCATCGAGCTGCGCGAGGCTCGTCATCCCCGGCTTGTCGCTCATCACGTCCTTGCCGGCCCGCATCGCCGCGATCGCGATCTCGGCGCGCTTGGCGGGAATGGCCGAGGTCAGGATCAGTGCGATCGACGGATCGTCGAAGAGCTCGCGCCGGTCGGCGGCGCGCTTGGCCTGCGGATACTTCTCCGCAAACGGCTTGGCGACGTCCTCCTCGTCCGACCAGAAGCCGGCGAGCTGCGCCCCTTCGCGCAGCAGGCACTCGATCTGTCCGTAGATGTGGTTGTGTGTGATCCCGATAGCCGCGAACTTGATACTCATTGAATCAGCGTTTCATACCCGTGGTGGCGATACCTTCGATCAGCAGGCGCTGGAAGAAGAGGAAGAAGACGAACACCGGCACCAGCGACAGCACCGACATCGCGAACAGGCCGCTCCAGTTGGAGATGCCGGTCGAGTCGACGAAGTTCCGCAGGGCCAGGGCGACGGTGTAGGTCTTGATGTCGTTGAGGTAGATCAGCGGCCCGAAGAAATCGTCCCAGGTGAAGATGAAGGTGAAGATCGCCGCCGTCGTCAGCACCGGCACCGAGAGCGGCAGCAGCACTTTGTAGTAGATGCGCCACGGCGAGCAGCCGTCCATCTGCGCGGCCTCGTCGAGCTCCTTGGGGATGCCGCGGAAGAACTGCACCATCAGGAAGGTGAAGAAGGCGTCGGAGGCAAGGTACTTCGGCACCACCAGCGGCAGGAAGGTGTTGACCCAGCCCAGCTTGAGGAACAGCACATATTGCGGGATCAGCGTCACCTGGTAGGGCAGCATCAGCGTGCCCAGCATCAGCGCGAACCAGAAGCGCTTGCCGCGGAAATTGAGCCGCGCGAAAGCGAACGCCGTCATCGAGCACGCCGCGAGGTTGCCGATGATGCACAGCACCGAGATCGTGAACGAGTTGATGAAGAACGTCCCGAAACTCAGCGGCAGCCCGTGCCATCCGCTGATGTAGCCGTTGAGGGTCACGGCGCTCGGGATCAGCGATGTCGACGAGAAGATCTCCCGCTCCGGACGGAACGAGGCGGCGAGCATCCACAGCAGCGGGTAGAGCATCAGGATCGATGCCGCGATGAGCACCACGTGCGCCACGACCGAAATGATGCGCTTGCGCCACGGGCGCCGGGGGTCGTCGGCTACGCTTGCGGCGGTCGTGGTCACGGGCATCAGTCCTCGTAATGGACCCAGTAGCGGGACGTCAGGAACGAGAAGGCGGTGAACGCGGCGATGATGGCCAGCAGCACCCAGGCGAGCGCCGAGGCATAACCCATGCGCAGGAACCCGAACGCCTCCTGATAGAGGTAGAGCGTGTAGAACAGCGTCGAGTTGATCGGATTGCCGGTGCCGCCGGAAATGATGAAGGCCGGCGTGAAGCTCTTGAAGCCCTCGATCGTCTGGATGATGGCGTTGAAGAACACCACGGGCGTCAGCAAGGGCAGCGTGATCTTCCAGAATTTGCGCCAGCGCGATGCGCCGTCGATATCGGCGGCCTCGTAGAGATCCTGCGGGATCTGCCTGAGCCCCGCCAGGAAGATGATCATCGGCGAGCCGAACTGCCAGACCGCCAGGATCACCAGCGTCCACAGCGAGAACCGCGGATTGGAGATCCACGCCGGTCCCTGGATGCCGATCATGGCGAGCGCTTCGTTGACCAGCCCGTCGCCCGCGAACAGGCGCCGCCACAGCACGGCGATAGCTACGGAAGCGCCGAGCAGGGACGGCAGGTAGAACACGGCGCGATAGATCGGCAGTCCTTTCATGCCGCGGTTCAGCACCAGCGCGACGCAGAGCGCGAAAGCGAGCTTCAGCGGCACCGAGAAGACGACGAACAGGAAGGTGACCCGCATCGAGGCGATGAACTTCGGGTCCGCCGTGAACATCCGGGCGTAGTTGTCGAACCCGGTCCATTGCGGCGCCGTCAGCAGGTCGAAATTGGTGAAGCTCAGGTAGAGCGAAATCAGGATCGGCCCGACCGTCAGGCCGAAGAAGCCGATGAACCACGGCAGCAGGAACATGTAGCCGGGGCCGTTGGCGGTCCACGCTCGCCGCCAGGGCGAGGGGATTGCCGCACGCGCGTCGGCAACGCTTCCGGCGTCGAACGCGCGTGCGGTCATTGTCTGGTCGACCTCAGCTTGACCGGGCGAGTATGTCGGTGGCGGCCTTGAAGAAGGCCGGGCCGGCATCCTCCGCGGTGCTCTGGCCGAACGCGACTTCCTGCGACTTGGTCTGCAGCTCGTTGTCGATCTCGCCCGCGGCGGCCGGCGGCACCGGCGGCAGCGGCCCCAGCAGGTCGCCGAGATTGGACACGAAGTTCAGCGCCAGCCGATCCTGGTCGCTCAGCGTTGGTGCGATGGCGTCGCGGATATGCTTGGCGCAGGGAATACCGCGTTCGACCCCCAGCGCCGCGCCGGCGTCGCCGTCGTTGATGAAGAAGCTCACATATTTGACCGACTCGTCTTTTGCCGGCGTGGTGCTCGCGATGCTCCAGAACTGGCTCGGCTTGCGATAGTGGCCACCGCCCGCGCCCTTCTTGGCGCGCGGGAAGTTGACCATCGTCAGCGGATCCTTGTTGATCTTCTGGAAGGCGATGAGCTGGTTGGAGTTGGCGAAGGTCGTCGCCGCCTTTCCGAGGGTGATCATCGTCGTTTCGATCGCGGCGTTGGCATCCAGTGCCTGGTTGTCGGGGCTCACGCAGACATTGTTGGCGCGCAGGTCGTCCCACAGCTTGAACCACTCGACCAGATCGTCGGCCGTCCAGGCGAGCTTGCCGTCGGCGGTGTAGAGGGCCTTGCCGCGCTGGCGCAGCCAGTTCTCATACGCCGGCTCGTTGCCGCTGCCGTCCTGCAGGATGCGCATGCCGTTGCGCGGGTTGGCCTTGTTCCAGGCCACCGAAGCCGTCTTGTAGTCGTCGTAGCTCCAGTCCGGCGTGGGGAGGTCGACGCCGGCTTCCTTGAAGGCCGCCGTGTTGACCATCATCGCCACCGAATTGGCGCCGAGGCTGATCGCATAGAGCTTGCCCCCGACCCGGCCGCCGTCGATCTGGTCCTTGTCGAAGTCGCTGAGGTCCAGGCCCTTGCCGATGTAGTCGTCGAGCGCGAGGATCGTGCCCTTGGTGGCGTATTGGTAGATGTAGCGATAGTCCATCTGCAGCACGTCGGGCGTGTTGTTGCCGGCGACCTGCGTGTCGAGCTTGGTCCAGTAGTCCTGGAACGAGCCGTTGTACTCGCCGTCGATGGTGACCTTCGGGTCCACCTTGGACTTGAACAGGTCGCTGACCTTGTTGGTGCGGTCGGCGCGCGCCTGGCCGCCCCACCAGTAGAGACGCAGCCGTCCCGGATCCTGCGCGAAGGCCGGCGCCACTGCCCCTGCGGCGACCAGTGCGGTCGATCCGAGCAGGAACTGGCGGCGGTCGAAATTGGTGCTCATCTAGAACGTCCTCCCTCAGTGAATTTCATCGTGGCGACGCGCTCTTGAGCGGCGCTAAGTCACCGGTTGGTTACCAGAGCCTCTACGAGCCCTTGGTCACTGTCAACTGCCAAGTCCCGGAGCGCGGATCATGCGCGTGTGAGCGGCCTCTGTCACGCGTCAAAGCGCCGTCCGTCAGGGGGGCGGACGGTCGCCGGACTGCGACCTTAGGCGGGTTGCGGCACGACCAGCGAACCGGTAGCACTCCGCATCCAGCATCACCAATGAAGGAAGCATTCATGGGCAGCCTCGATGGCAAGGTCAGTCTCATCACCGCCGCAGCGCAGGGTATCGGCCGCGCCACCGTTGAGGCTTTCTCGCGTGCCGGCTCGACGGTGATCGCGACCGACATCAATGCCGAAAAGCTCGCCGCGCTGCAGTCGCTACCCAATGTCACGACGCGGGTCCTGAACGTCCTCGACGCAGATGCGGTCAACAAGGCCGTCGCCGAGATCGGCCGCATCGATGTGCTCTTCAACTGCGCCGGCGTTGTCCATAACGGCACCGTGCTCGAAATGAGCGACAAGGATCTGCAGTTTGCCTTCGACCTCAACGTCTGGGCACAGATCCGCGCCATCAAGGCGGTGCTGCCGCAGATGCTCGAGCGTCGGGACGGCTGCATCATCAACATGGCCACCGTCGCCTCATCCTGGACGGCCGTTCCGAACCGTGCCGCCTATTCGATCAGCAAGGCCGCCGTCATCGGCCTCACCAAGTCGATGGCCGCCGACTACACCGCCAAAGGCATCCGCGTGAACGCCATCGCCCCCGGCACGGTCGACAGCCCGTCGCTGCACGAGCGCTGGAAGGCCACCGGCGACGAGGAAGCGGCGCGCAAGGCCTTCATCGCCCGCCAGCCCATCGGCCGCATCGGCCGCCCCGAAGAGGTCGCCGAGCTGGCCCTGTATCTCGCGACCGCCACCTACACCACCGGCCAGGTCCACGTCATCGACGGCGGCTGGACAGCATAGGGCGTCCTCCTACAGCGTCACCGGCACGCCCGTCCGTACGCTCTCGTCCGCCGCGAGGCAGATGCGCAGCGAGGCGAGGGCGTCGCTCATGTGCCGGCTGAGGTCGTAGTCCTCGGTGATGGCCCGATACACATAGTCCTGCTCGCGCCCACAGAGCGCATCGTGCCCGGGCTCGCCGGCCATCGGGATGAACTCGTCGGGCGTGGCGAATCCTCCGTCTGCGTCAAGCGCCGCGTGGTGAATCTTGATGCGGTCGGTGCGCGTATGCATGTCGATGTCGTCGGAGCGGCCCGGATCGGCGACAATCGACACCGAACCGCGCGGCGTCGTGACGTCTTTGACGAAGAACGCCTGGTCCGAGATCATCGGCCCCCAGCCGGATTCGTACCAGGCGACTGAGCCGTCCTCGAACAGCACCTGGAAGTGCCCGTAATTGTACATGTCGGCCGCGATCTCGTTGCTGAGCCTGAGGCCCATGCCGCGCACCTCGACCGCACGCGCATCGGTGATCTGGCACATCACATCGACATAGTGCACGCCGCAATCGACGATGGGCGACGTCGTCTCCATCAGCCGCTTGTGCGTCGCCCAGCTCGGGCCGCTCGACTGCTGGTTGAGGTTCATCCGGAACACATAGGGACCGCCGAGCTTGCGGGCTTCCGCGATCAGTCGTGTCCAGCTCGGATGATGGCGCAGGATATAGCCCACCACGAGCTTGCGGTTGTTCGCGCGGGCGGCCGCGACGACGCGCTCGGCGTCTGTCGCATTGGTCGCCATCGGCTTTTCGAGGAAGACGTGCGCGCCCTGTTCCATCGCCATGATCGCGTAGTCGGCATGCGTGTCCGAATAGGTGTTGATCGAGACCACATCCGGCCTCAGCGCCCGCAAGGCCGGCGCGTACTGCGGCACGATCTCGTAGCCCGATAGCTCCTCGGGAAGCCGCGGCCGCGACCGATTGACCATTCCCACGATTTCGAAGCCTGGATGCCGGTGGTAGGCGAGGGCGTGACTGCGCCCCATGGTGCCCAGTCCGGTAACGAGCACGCGCAGCGTCATGTGAGGGCTCCCCTTTCCGGGCAGCTAATGCCACAAACATACCACTTGTCCAGCGCGCCGAAGCTGACGCGGCCTGACCGAGATTCCGCTTGGTCAATGGTATTTTATTGGTATTATGAGGCCCAGCCCTGAAGGAGAGTTCATCGCGATGGCGACTGCGGCCGACGCCCTGTTCGAGTCGATCGCATTGCCGCCCGGTGGTCCGCTCTATCTGCAGCTGAAGCGCTGGATCGAGGCCGCCGTGCATCGCGGCGACATCAAGCCCGGCGATGCGCTGCCGTCCGAACGCGACCTCGCCGTGCGGGTCGAGATGTCCCGCGTCACCGTCCGCAAGGCGGTGCAGCACCTCGTCCGCGAGGGCATTCTCGTGCAGCGCCACGGCTCCGGCACCTACGTCGCCCCGCAGCCCAACCGCGTCGAGCAGTCGCTCAGCCGGCTCACCTCCTTCACCGAGGACATGGCGCGCCGCGGTATGCTGGTCAGTTCGACCTGGCTCGACCGCGGCCTCTATCCGCCATCGCCGGAAGAGATTGTCGCGCTCGGCCTGTCCGCAACCGACAGCGTCGCCCGCGTCGCCCGTCTGCGCCTCGCCGGCAACACCCCGCTCGCCATCGAGCGCGCTGCGCTGTCGAGCCGCACGCTGCCCGATCCCGAGCGCGTCGGAACGTCGCTCTACGCGCACCTCGAGAAGACCGGCAGCCGGCCGGTGCGAGCCATCCAGCGCATCCGCGCCGTCAGCCTCGGCGACGACGACGCGCGTCTGCTTGGCGTCAGCCCGGGCGTCGCCAGCCTCCACATCGAACGCACCTCCTATCTGAGCTCGGGGCGCGTCGTCGAATTCACCCGCTCGATCTACCGGGGCGACACATATGATTTCGTTGCCGAGCTCCGCCTCGGCGACGTAAGGGGACGCTGATGACCAACAACGCCACACACATGCGCATCGAGATCGAGGAGATCCCCGAGGCGGCCCGCCGTCTCCTGAGCGGCAGTGCCGACGCCTTGTTGCAGGCGGGCCTCGCTTTGCGCCAGTTGCAGCCGGTGATGGTGGCGACCATCGCCCGCGGCTCGTCCGACCACGCCGCCGCCTACCTCAAATACGCCATCGAGCTCGTCGCCGGCGTCCCGGTCGCCTCGATCGGCCCGTCGGTGATGTCGATCTACGGCCGCGAGCTGCATCTCGAAAGCTGCGCCGCCATCGCCATCTCGCAGTCCGGCAAGAGCCCCGACATCGTCGCCATGACGGAATCGGCGAAGCGCAACGGCGCGCTGACGATCGCGCTCACCAACACCGCGGGTTCGCCGCTCGCAGCCGCCTCCGATCTCGCGGTCGACCTCGCGGCCGGCCCGGAGAAATCGGTCGCCGCCACCAAGAGCTTCGTGAGCTCGGTGGTCGCCGGCCTCGCCATCCTCGCCCACTGGGTCAACGACCCCACGCTGCTGGCCGCCATCCGCGCATTGCCCGAGAGCCTCGCCGAAGCCGTTGCGCTCGACTGGTCGCCCTTCCTCGATGCGCTGGGCGAGCGCGACTCGCTCTACGTCCTCGGCCGCGGCCCGGCCCTGGCGATCGCCGAGGAGGCCGCGCTCAAGTTCAAGGAAACCTGCGGCATCCACGCCGAGGCCTACAGCGCCGCCGAAGTCCTGCACGGCCCGGCCCGGATCGTCGAGGCCGGCTTCCCCGTGCTGGCGCTCGCCGCCCGCGATGCCGGCGAAGCCGGTGTCGCCGAGATCGCCGATCGCCTGGCGCGGCAGGGCGCCTCGGCCTATGCCACCACCACGCGCGTCGCGCTGGCGCAGCGCTTGCCGCACGTCGAGACCGGTCACCCGATCACCGATCCCTTGGCGCTGATCGTTTCGTTCTACGCCTTCGTCGAGATGCTGGCGCGCCATCGCGGCTTCGATCCCGACAACCCGCCGCATCTCAAGAAGGTCACCGAAACCCTATGACCCGCATCGCCTATACCGGCGCCCGCATCTTCGACGGCGAGCTGTGGTGGGAGCGCTCGGCGCTCGTCGTCGTCGGCGGCCGCATCGAAGGCATCATCGCCGCCGACTCGCCGACGGACGCGCAGCGAGTCGCGCTCGGCGGCGGCATCCTCGCCCCCGGCTTCATCGACCTGCAGGTCAACGGCGGCGGCGGCGCGTTGCTCAATCTCACGCCCGACCTCGCAACCATCGAGACCATCTGCACGGCCTTCGCGCAGTTCGGCACCACCGCCTGCCTGCCGACGCTGATCACCGACACGCGCGAAAAGAACGCTGCCGTCGTCGCCGCCGGCGAGGCCGCGGCCAAAAAGGGCGTGCGCGGCTTCCTCGGCCTCCATCTCGAAGGTCCGCATCTGAGCGTCGCCCGCAAGGGTGCCCACGATCCCAAGCTCATCCGCCCGATGGACGAGGCCGACCTGCTGGCGCTGGTCGCCGCCCGCCGGCGCCTCCCGAACCTCTTGACCACGGTCGCCGCCGAGACCGTGCCCCCCAACCAGATCACGCGGCTGGCCGAAGCCGGCCTCGTCGTCAGCATCGGTCACTCCAACGCCTCCTACACCGTGGTGAAGGCCGCGATCGAAGCCGGCGCCAGCATGGTGACGCACCTGTTCAACGCCCAGAGCCAGCTCGCCAATCGCGACCCCGGCGTGGTCGGCGCCGCGCTCGATCTCGGCGCCGTCTGGGCCGGCCTCATCGCCGACGGCATCCACGTCGATGCCGCCTCGATCGGTGTCGCGCTCCGCGCCAAGCGCGGTCCGGGCCGCATCTTCCTCGTCACCGACGCCATGTCGCCCACCGGCACCGATGCGACGAGCTTCGTGCTCACCGGCCAGACCGTCTACCGCAAGGACGGCGCGCTGCGTCTCGCCGACGGCACGCTCGCCGGTGCCGATCTCACCATGATCGATGCCGTGACCTACATTCATCGCACCCTCGGGCTGCCGCTCGACGAGGCGCTCCGGATGGCCTCGCGCTATCCCGCCGAAGCCCTCGGCGTCGCCAATGAGCGCGGCACGTTCGGCGTCGGCATGCGTGCCGATTTCGTGCATCTGGGCGACGACCTCGGGGTGCGGCGCACCGTGATCGGCGGCGAGACGGCCTGGGCCGCAGCGTGATTTGCCTCTGCCCGACCGGCTGCTAGAACCTCCGGCCAACGGAGAGTCGCAATGAAGATCGGAATGCTCGGAACCGGCGCCGTCGGCCAGACCGTCGGCACCAGGCTCGTGGCGATGGGCCACGACGTGATGATGGGTGCGCGCGCCGCCGACAACGAAAAGGTGCTCGGTTTTGCCCAGCGCACCGGCGGCAAGGCGGGCACCTTTGCCGAGGCCGCGGCGCATGGCGACATGGTGATCAACGGCACGCGCGGCGACACCTCGCTCGCCATGCTTTCGGGCCTTGCCGCCGAGCTCAGGGGCAAGATTCTGCTCGACGTCTCCAACCCGCTCGATTTCTCGCAGGGGTTTCCGCCGCACCTCACCGTGTCGAACACCGATTCACTGGCCGAGCAGATCCAGCGCGCCTTGCCCGACACCTTCGTCATCAAGTCGCTCAATACCGTCAACTGCGCGGTGATGATCGAGCCGTCGCGCGTCCCCGGGCATCACAGCGTCTTCGTTTCGGGGAACGACAGACATGCCAAGGGCAGGGTGATGGATTTCCTGCGCAGCCTCGGCTGGGTATCGATCATCGATCTGGGCGACATCACCAGCGCCCGTGCCGCCGAGCAATTGCTGCCGCTCTGGGTGCGCCTGCTTGGCGTGCTCGGCACGGCCGACTTCAACATCGCCGTGATGAAGGCGTAGCGCGGCCAAATCGTGACCTTCGTTTCGCAGGTGCAAGATCATTGGTCCATAACGGCGGACTGCGCGCGACACCCTCAGTTCCGTCATCCGCGGGCTTGACCCGCGGACCCAGCCGAACCCTCCGCGCACGCGGCCCATGCATCTGGGTGGCCGGGTCTTCGCCCGGCCATGACGGACCGGGAGAGTGTGGCGTAACTCTCCAATATGGGCTTTTCCACCGAGGGGTGAGGGTGGTGAACTACTCCGTCACATACCCGAAGAACCGCGCCCAGCGGCGCAGCGGCTCTGCCTGCGGCGACTGGAACAGGAATCCATAGTTCCGCCACTGGCTCTGGATGCCGATGCTGAGGCCCTGGCGGACCTTCTGATAGCTCGGTGTCCGGGCTGGCCGGTTGTCGGCCACATCGGCAAAATCCAGCACCGCATTGTTCCATTCGGCGCCGAGGAACGTCAGCACCTTGCGCAGCGTCGCCTCGAATTCGGTCACCAGCGTGTCGTAGCGCACGTAGAGCACGCGCCTGTCCTCGAGCGTATAGGTCGAGAACCACTGCGTCATGGTGAAGTCGTAGAGCTTCACCGCGCCCTCGAAGGTGCGGAACTGGTCCATCGCGATGTTCGACGAGAAATGCTGCCTGAAGGCGCTCAGCACGACATCGAACGGATGGCGGATCGAAAAGATGTAGCGCTTGTCGGGAAAGGCCCGGCTCATGAATGCCGCTTCCGCCGAACGCATCGGCAGCTTGTCGACGAACAGCCGCGCGCCGAGCTTGTGCTTGCGCCGGAACGCCTCGTCGTAGTAACGCGCCCGCGCCTCGAGATAGACCTTCACCAGGGCCTCCTCGGTCTGCGCCGCGGGCAGGGCCCGCTGCAGGTAGAGGTCCATGCTGGCGTTCGACGGAATCTCCTCGAACGTTTCGATCTCGGGGTGCGCGGCGAGCGCATTTTCGAGCAGGGTCGTGCCCGAACGTGGAAAGCCGGTCATCACGAAATGGTCGCGGTTGGCGTCCGGTGGCAACTCCGGCACGTTGCGCGCTGCCGCCGCAAGAATGGCGCCCGAAAAATCCTCGAGCCTCGCCGGCTCCCCCGGCTCCTCCCGTTTCAGCGCGACGAACGCCTCGTAGGCCCCCTTGTAGTCGCCGGTTGCCTCCAGGGCCTCGGCATGCAGGCGCAGCGCCATCGGCTTGACGCGCACGAAGATGTCCATGCGCGGCGGCCGCATCGCGTCGAGCTGCCGGAGCGTTGCCAGGCAGCCCTCGGCGTCGCCGAGCATCAGGCTCAGGGCCGCGGAGTAGGCGACGACCATGTAGGGATGGAGGTTGTTCTCGGTCAGCAGCTCCAGCACCGACTGCAGCCACTCGGTCTGCCGCGCCTGCTGCAGGAGCTGCAGCACGAGGTTGGCGGCGATCGGATCGTGCGGACTGAGGATGAACACCTTGGCCGCGAGTGCCAGCGCCGCGCGCCAGCCCTTGGCCCGTTCGTCCTGCGTGACCATCGCCACCAGCGCGTCGAAGCGGCCGGTCGCGAGAAAGCGATAGCGTTGCGCCTCCACCGCCGCGTTGTCGTCGCAGGCGAGGTCGGCGCGCATGGCGAGAGCCCGCGCGGCGCCCGCTGACGTGGCGACCTTCGAGGCCACCTGCGCCGCGAGCTGATGCTCCCAGTTCGCCTGGAAGAAGCGGAATGCCCGGCGCTGGATCGCGCCATGGCTCGCCAGTTCGATCACGCGGGGATACTGCTCGACCGTGATCTCCTCGCGGTCGAGCAAGGCGCACCAGGCCCCGACCTTCAGGACCTCGTCGTCGCTGTCCAGCAAAGGCGCGTAGTAGTCGGACGCCTTCTGGCGGGCGGAGGCGAGCATCGACAGGCTCGCGAGATCCGGGGGCAGGATGACAATCATGTAAAGGTCAGGTGGCGCCGACAGTTGACGCTTGCCTGACTCTACCTTTTGCCGCCGATCTCGTGATCGTGCCTAACGTCGATGTTACCCGACGTGATAACCGAAGAACTCGACCCAGCGCTGCAGCGGACGCGCCGCGTCTGATTGGAACAGGAACGCATAATTGCGCCACGCCGTCTGCACCCCGATTCCGAGCCCCTGGCGCACCTTGTGGTAGCTCGGGGTCTTCGTGGCCCGCGTATCGGCGGCTTCGGCAAAGCCATGCACGGCGTCGTCCCACTCGGTGCCGAGGAAGCTCAGCACCGATCGCATCGTCGCCTCGAACTCGGTGACCAGGGTGTCGTAGCGGACGTAGTGCACGCGCGGATCGTCCAGCCCGAACACCCCGAACCACTGCGTCATGGTGAAATCGTAAAGCTTCACCGCCGTCTCGAAACTGCGGAAATGCTCCATGGCGACGTTTGGCGAGAAGCGTTGGCGGATGCAGCTCAGCACCACGTCGCAGGGATGCCGGATCGAAAAAATGTAGCGCTTGTCCGGAAACAGCTTCCGCATGAACGCCGCTTCCGCCGAGCGGATCGGCATCTTGTCGACGAAAATCTCCGCCGACGCCTTGCGGTGCCGCCGCTCCGCCTCTGCGTAGTAGCGCTCGCGGGCCGCGGCAAAAATGGCAGTGCGATCCACGCCTGGTCCCAGCGTCGGCAGCACGCGGTCGAGATAGATGTGCGTGCTCGATCCCGACGGGATCTCCTCGAAAGTCTCGATCCGGGGGTGCGCCGCAAGCGCGTTTTCCAGCAGCGTCGTTCCCGAGCGGGGAAAGCCCGTCATGATGAAATGGTTGGTGTGAGCGTCGGCGGGCAGGGCAGGAATGTCGAGCTTGGCCGACGAGGTCACCATCGCGGGAAACTCGTCGAGGCTGATCGGCCGCCCCTGGGGGACCGCCTTCATGTCGCGATAGGCAGCATACGCCTTGCGATAGTCTCCCAGCTTCTCCATCGCCTGTGCGCTCAGGAAATAGGCCGTCGACCGCAGCCGGTTGGCGAGATCGGGCCGGGCGATTCGTGCCTCGGCAAGCGTCGCCAGGGTTTTGAGGCAGCCGCCGGGATTACCCTTGAGCAGCTTTGCGCCCGCCGAATAGAGCATCGTCGCGTGCGGGTGCAGGCTGTTCGCTTCGAACAGCTCGACGACCGCATCGAGCAGCTCCACCTGGCGCGATTCGTGCACGTGCTCGAGCAGGTCGAAGGCGAGGATCGGATCGTGCGGGTTGAGGACGACAAGCTCGATCGCGACGGGCAGCGCCAGCCGCCAGCCGCCGCGCCCGTCTTCGACCGCCACCAGGTCGCTCAGCACATCGGTGCGGCCGGTGACGAGGTAGAGCTCGCGCAGCGACGCGGCGCGTTGCTCCGGGTCCCCGTTGAGCTCGGCCGCCATGGCGCGGCGCTCCGCCTCATCGAGCCGGTTCGTCTCGGTCGCCGCCACCTGTTCCGCGGGCCCGTAATCGAAGAATTTGAGGAAGCTGCGATAGGCCCGATCGCGGATCGCCGGATTGTCCGCCATCGCCAGCACCGCCGGATACTGCGCGTACGAGACTTCGCCGCGATCCAGCAGGGCGCACCACGCGCCGAGCTGCAGGATCGGGTCGGCGCTCGCCAGCAGTGGGGCGTAGTACTCGGCCGCATTCTTGCGCGCCGAGTTGAGGGCAGCGAGCGGCGCCAGCACGTCGGGAAGCTTGGCCATCGACCCTTCGCGCCGCCTCTATTCCACCGGATAGCCGAAGAACTCGGCCCATTTGCGCAGCGGCTTGGTCGCCTCCGACTGGAACGCAAATCCATAGTTTCGCCATTGCGTCTGCACGCCGATGCCGAGGCCCTGCCGGACCTTCTGGTAGCTCGGCGTCTTGGCGGCCCGGTTTTCCGCGGTCTTGGAGAAGTCGCGCACCGCGTCGCTCCACGGAACGCCCAGGAAATCCAGGACTCCGCGGGTCACCGGCTCGAAATTGGTCACCAGTTCGTCATAGCGCACATAGTGCACCGCCGGATCGTCCATCGTGTGGTGCCTGAACCACTCGGTCATGGCGAAATCGTAGAGGCGGGCGCTGTCGTCGATGGTCCGGAAATTCTCCATCGCCGGGTTGGGGCTGAACCGCTGCTTGAAGCAGCTCAGGACCACGTCGAACGGATGCCGGATCGAAAAGATGTAACGCCATTCCGGAAACAGTCGCGCCGCGAGATCGGCATCGGCGGTGCGGATCGGCATCTTGTCGATCAGGACGGTCGCTTCCGGCTTCTTGCGCAGGAGATCGAGTTCCGAATAGTAGCGGTCCCGCGCCGCCGAGAAGGTCGTCTCGACCGGCTCGTCAGTGACCTTGCCCAGCGCCACGCGCTCGATGCGGTCGATGGCCACAACGAGCGCCGACGTCTCCTCGAACGTCTCGATATCGGGGTGCGACGCCAGCACGTTCTCGAGCAAGGTGGTGCCCGAGCGCGGGAAGCCGAGCATCTGCACAACATTGTTGTGCGGCGACGGCGGCAGCGTCGGGATTGCCAGCTTCGATCGGATCTGCACGCCCTTGTAGAAGTCCGCAGCGTTATAGTCCGGCGATTTCTCAGCCGCGTTGAGGCCGACATAGGCCTCGTAGGCCTTGCGATAATCGCCCAGCTTGTCCTCGGCCTGCGCCCGCAGCGCCCGTACCGCTCCCAGATACGGCTTCAGCACGGGGGTCGCGACGATCTTGGCGTCGTCGAATGGCTTGAGGCGGCTGAGGACGCCCTTGGCGTCGCCGCGCATCAGCGCGCCGCCGGCGAGGAAGATTTGCGCCACCTGCAAATGGATGTTGCGGCTGATGAAAACCTGCGCCGCTTCTTCGATCAGGTCCGGCTGCGCCGAGCTTTCGAGCACCATGAACAGGCGCTGGATAGGAATGGTGTTGAGGGGAGCGATCACGACGGCCCGCAGCGCCCATTCGAGCGACGGGCGCCAGCCCCCGGCGGCTTCGGCCTTTTCGGAGGCGACGCGCAGATGCGTGATGTCGCCGCTTGCGAGGTAAAGGCCGGCGGCCGCTTCGGCTTCGGCGGCGGGATTGTGGTCGAGTGCGGCGAGCATCCCCCGCTGCTCGAGCTCGGTCGCTGATTCCGCCGGGGTGGACGCGGCGATCCGGGCGCTGTCGTGCTCGTAGACCGACTCGAAATAGCGGAAGGCGCGCGACCGCACGCCCGCGTGGTGGCACTGGCGCAGCACTTCGGGCTCGAGCGGTAGCGTCATCAGGTTCGCATCGAGGATCGCACACCAGGCCCCCGCCGCCAGATACGTATCAGATGAGTTGCGCAGCTCGCGATAATAGCCGGCGCCGCCGCGCTGGACCACGTTCAGGGCCGCAAGCGGCTGGAGTTCCGGGGCTTTTATGACGAGCGGGGAGGCCATCGAAGTTCCTGTCGGACGACGGCTCCATATAGGCCATTCATGCGTCCGCGAAAGCCATATGTGTGCCGGTGCAATAATGCGGCGGCACGCCAAGACCCCGCCACAATTGGCCGGTGAGGGGGGGCGGCATGGCCGCCGTTAACCCCCGATTCAGCCGGGTTAACGGGAGGTTTCGAAACCTGTGCTGAATCTGCAACAACGCCGGGCCAACCATGTGATCTCTTCCACAATCTGGCCTTTATGCGATTGCGCCCACCCCCGCCGTAGGTAATGTGGCTACTGCGAATCCATGCATGGGATCGTTTGTCGGTCGCAAACGCGACGGCAACACACAC
>DATMTK010000075.1:0-4798 GCA_035564755.1 Devosia sp.
GTCGGTGCAACGTTCCACAGCGCATGGCAAAGGCTGCGCCGCGCCGGCGGCGCGCGGCCGGGGCCGATGCGGGCGTATCAGCCCAGACATATATGATATGTTTTGCGCCGAGACCGGCGCCTGCGGTCCTGGGCGCGGCACGCGGCGGGTGCGGAAAGTGCTACTCCGGGCCACGCCGTAACCTTGCGGAAAGCGTTGGCCTGCAATAAGCAGCCGCGTTGTCGAGGCCACGTGGCGGAGTGGTTACGCAGCGGATTGCAAATCCGTGTATTCCGGTTCGATTCCGGACGTGGCCTCCACTCTCCTGTTTGCGAGATGCAGCGAGATTTCCGGACGTCGTGTCGCGCCTGCTCAGGGCGGGTTGACGCGGGCGGAGTGGAGGCGCATTTCAGCTTCGATCGCCGGCCGTCCGGTCCGGCGATCTTCTCGGAGTTTCAACCCCATGCCCAGCGACAGTCCCAGTCGATCGTCGATGCCGTCCGGCGGCTGCCTGGCCTGATTTTGAACGGGCTCGCGCGGACCGCCCCGACGGCGGCCGGCGGAAAGCGAGTCCAAGATGATTTCCGATCTCGATGCGGCCGGCTCGGCCGCCCTGCGTGAGCTCAGCCCGGCCGATGCGGTCGAGCGGCTCAACCTCATTGCGGCCGACGAGGCGGCCAAGACACTCGCGGCACTGCCCTTTGCGCAGGCCGTGAGCATCCTCGACCAGCCGGAACTCGCCGACGCGGCGGCGATCGTCACGGCGATGCCGGAGGCGCTGGCCGGGCGGCTGCTCGAAGCGGTGGCCGACGACCGGGCGGCCGACATCGTCGGCGGGCTTGAGCCCGATGTGGCGGCGCGGCTGATCCAGCGGGTCGGGGCGGCGAGCCGGTCGTCGATCGAGACGCTGCTCGCTTATCCGGCGGGAACGGCGGGATCGATCATGACCACGGAATATGTGGCGGTGCCGTCGACGTTCACGGTGGGAGCGACGCTCGACTATGTGCGGCGGGTCGAGAAGTCGCGCGAGACGATCTACGCCATCTACGTGCTGGACCCCGGCAATGGCCAGTTGCTGCAGGTGGTGACGCTGCGGCGGCTGATCATGGGCGATCCGTCGGCGCCGATCCTGAGCCTGGCGGCGGCGCCCGCGGTGGTGACGGTCGGTCCGCTGGTAGCGCGCGAAGATGTGGCGCGGCTGATCCGCCGCCACGATTTGCTGGCGCTGCCGGTCGTGGATGACGCGCAGCGCATGCTGGGGATCGTCACGGTGGACGACGTGATCGACGCGGTGATCGCCGAGCAAACCGAGGACGTGCACAAGTTCGGCGGCCTCGAGGCGCTCGACCGGCCATACATGCAGATCAGCTTCTTCGGCATGATCCGCAAGCGGGCCGGGTGGCTGTGCGTGCTGTTCCTCAGCGAGATGCTGACGGCGAGCGCGATGCAGACGTTTTCCGATGAGCTGGCGAAGGCGGTGGTGCTGACGCTGTTCATTCCGCTGATCATGAGCTCGGGCGGCAATTCCGGGTCGCAGGCGACGTCGCTGTTGATCCGCAGCCTCGCGCTCAACGAGATCCGGCTGCGCGACTGGTGGCGGGTGGCGCTGCGCGAATTGCCGACCGGCGTCGTGCTGGGGGTCATCCTTGGGGTGATCGGCATCGCGCGCGTCACCGCCTGGCAGATGCTCGGGCTGTTCGACTATGGGCCGCACTGGGGATTGATCGCGACGACCGTCGGCGCGTCGCTGGTCGGCATCGTGACGTTCGGCTCGCTCGTGGGGTCGATGCTGCCGTTCGCGCTCAAAAGCCTGCGGTTCGATCCGGCCAGCGCGTCGGCGCCGTTCGTTGCGACGCTGGTCGATGTCAGCGGGCTCGTGATCTACTTTTCCATCGCGCTGATTTTCCTCAAGGGGACGCTGCTGTAGCGCGGCTTGCTCGCCTGTGGTGGGGACGCTATGCACGCTCGATCAGCAACAGGATCTCGACGATGACCGACTACGCGCAGGCCCGAAAAACCATGGTCGACAACCAGTTGAGGACGAGCGGCATCACCGATCGCCGGCTGCTTGCCGCGATGGGCGAGGTGCCGCGCGAGGAATTCGTGCCGGCGGCGCGCGAGAGCCTCGCCTATATCGACGAGGCGCATCGCCTCTCGGCGACGCGCAAGCTCGGGCCGCCGGCGCCATTCGCCAAGCTGGTCCAGCTTGCGGCGGTCGAGCATACCGATCACGTGCTCGATGTCGGCTGCGCTACCGGCTACTCGACGGCGGTACTGGCCAAGCTCGCGGCCAGCGTCGTCGGGATCGACGACGATGCGGCGCTTGCCGCCAAGGCCCGCAGCAGCCTTGCGGCGCTCGGCGCCGGCAATGCGACGATCGCGGACGGTGCGCTGACTGACGCGGGCAGGGCGGCGGGGCCATATGACGTGGTCGTCATCGAGGGTTCGGTTCCGGCGGTTCCCGACGAGCTGTTCGCACAACTCAAGCCCGAGGGGCGGCTGGTGGCGGTCATTGCGGAAAAAGGCCGCGTGCCGGTTGCGCGGCTCTATGCGAAATCCGGCAAGGGGCTCGCGTCGCGAGCCGACTTCGATGCGCGGTTGCCACCGCTGATGACGCCGCCGGCGGACAGCTTCGTGTTCTGACACGCGCCCGTCGCGTTACTAAACGAAGCTTAGCATGTGTTGCCGCGGAACAACGCGGCGGGTCTATCTTTGGGGAAATCCGGAACGCTCTTGTGAGGGCAAGTTGTGCCGCCCAGATGAGCGTCATAGGGTGCGTCGGCTGGAGGCCGAGTTATGGTGTTCTTTCGTAGTGTGCGGGCGGGCGCGCTAGCAATTGTCATGTGTTCGGTGCCGGCGATGGCGCATGCGGAAACGCTGCGCGAAGCCCTCACCTCGGCATACATCAACAACCCGACGATCCTGTCGTCGCTGCTCAATGTGGAGGCAACGGCCGAGAACATTGCGCTGGCGAAGGCCGCGAAGCTGCCGACCATCGCCGGCAGCGCTTCGCTGTCGCAAAGCGCAGCGGCAGGCTTTCCACTGCCGTCGCCCTCGGGGACGGTGGGCCTGAGCCTCACGCAGACGATCTTCGACAACTTCAAGAGCGATGCGGATATCGAGGCGGCGCGGGCGCTGACCGAGGCCAGCCGCTATGCGCTGCAGAACTCCGAGCAGAACGTGCTTCTGGCGGTGGTGCAGGCGTATATGGGCGTGATCCAATATACGCAGCTCACGCAGTTGCGGCAGGAGAGCGTCAAGTTCTACCAGGCGCAGCTGCAGTCTTCGAACGACAAGCTGAAGATCGGCGAGGGCACCAAGCTCGACGTGTCGCAGGCGCAGGCGCGCCTGGCCCAGGCCACGGCCTCCTACGAGTCCGCCGTCGCTTCGCTGCAGACCGATCAGGCAACGTTCGAGCGTTACGTCGGCCACAAGCCGAAGGGCCTGAGCTCCGCGTTCAACCTCGGCAAGCTGATGCCCAGAAGCGTCGATGTGGCGGTGAACGAGGCGGTGGCCTCGAATCCGGCGATCCTGTCGGCGAAGGCTGCGATCCGCGCGGCCCAGGCCAATTCGGACGCCGCCAACGCGGCCTTCGGCCCGACACTCAGCATGGCGGCTTCGGCCGGCGCGACGCTGTTCGGCGGGACCTCGCCGGGCTCGGAAGCGCCTGCGGGAAGCCTCAAGTTCTCGCTGTCGGTGCCGATCTACGCGGGCGGCGCGCTCGGCGCCAATATCCGCAAGGCCAATATCAGCCAGGTCAAGAGCGAGGTCGACGCGCTGGCGGCGCGCGACCAGATCAAGGAAGCGACGATCACGGCGTGGGCGACGCTGCAGAATGCCAATGCGCAGATTACGTCGGGCAACTCCGCCGTCTCGTCCGGCCAACTGGCGCTGCAGGGCGAGGAGCAGCAACGCGATGTCGGCCAGGCGACGACGCTGGACGTGCTCAACGCACAGGCCGAACTCGAGACCGTGCAGGAGGGACTGATCGCGGCGAACGCAAGCCGGGTCATCGCGTCTTACGCACTCGTGGCCGCCACCGGCCACCTGACCGCGGCCGACCTCGGGCTCAATGTCCAGGTCAAGACCGGCGAAGACTACATCGCCAAGGTCGAGGACGTCTGGGCCGAGCTGCGCGCGCTGGATTAAGCGTTCAAACCCAAGATTTCGGCGGCCGGCATCGCTTCGCGCCGTGCCGGCTGCCGCATCGTCGCGGTGCGGTTTGGGCTTGACGCTTCGCGGAACCTGGCGGGTCGAAATGGCGGACAACGCCGCCACGCGCCGCAAAGTCCTGGGGAAGACCTTGGGAGCACAGGCTTTTCGTCGCAAAAATCACAGCTTGAGCCTAAAGTAAGCAGTGACGAATCAGGCGTATTTTCGCGGGGATAGCGCCCTCGTCGTGCGTGCAATGAGGCCTAGATGAACAAGCCGGCGACCAAAGAGCCGTCCATGGACGAAATCCTGTCGTCCATAAGGCAGATCATTGCCGACGACGATGCCAGCGTCGCCCCCGCTCCAGCGCCCATCAAGCCGGCGGCCGTGGCCCCGGCGATGCCGCCCGCCGCAAAGCCTGTCGTGCCGCCCGCTCCGGCTCCGCGCGCAACGGCGCCAGCCCCAGCAGCGCCATTGGCGCTTTCGCCGACGCAGATGATTTCGCCTGCCGCAAGGCCTGCCGAGGCGGCGCCGGCCGCGGACTTCTCGGCCATGCTTGCCGGACTGGACGAGAGCGAGCCGGAGGTTTCCGATCCGATGGCGGAGATGCTGGCGAGCGAACCCGAATTGCTCGACCCCGAGGATGTCTCGTTCGAGGGCGACCCGG